>JAQVBZ010000019.1 GCA_028690055.1 Minisyncoccota bacterium
CCCGGTACCGGTACTACTACCACCGACACTACCGGTACTACCACTACCAACATCCCCGACAGCAATGGCAATACCACCACCACTACCACCACGGGTGGTGGAAATGTTTCTTCTACCACCACTGACAGCAATGGCAATGTGACCTCCGTCGCTAATGGCACAGCCTCTACCGATGAACACGGTAGTCTTATAATTACAACTACCGACAGTAATGGCAATACCACCACCACTACCGTTGATAGTACGGGGTATCTGTCTTCTTCTACCGTTGACCCCGCCGGTATAGAAGTTGCCAACAGTACCGGTACCACTTCTCAGGACAGTACCTATGGAGAATCTATTCTGGGAGATGCGGGCTCTACCGGTTCTGTCGATAATAATATAGAAGGTCTCGATATCAAGGAATATTATGATCCGAACGATCCTCTGACCAATACAACAGGGCGGTCCGTCGTGGAAGTCGCAATGGCGCCGGTGGCAAAAGCAATCGATACCATTTTTGCTGCTTTGGGCGATAGCCCCTCCACCGCCACTGGCACTTGTGGCAGTATCGAGGAGAAGTCGGGATTCTTGCCTTGCGGGAGGAATTATAACGATCCTGACACAGAATGGAATGAATGTGATGAGTGTGATCTCTGCGCTATGATCTTGATGGGGCAACTCAGTATCAATTTTCTTATTAAGATTGCCGCTTTTGCTGCTACGCTGTCTATCATTTTCGCCGGCTATGTCTATATCTTCGCTTTGGGTAAAGCGGATCTGGTTCGCCAAGCCAAGATGATGATTGTATATGCTTTGGCAGGGCTGTTGATAATTTTCTTAGCTTGGGCTATCGTGGATGGTATTCTTACGACGCTTGGCTATATTGATCCCATGGGGGACAGTTGGTACACAACCTGTTAGAGATTTTCTAACACAAAAGATAATCGGTTCCGTAAGGACCGATTATTTTTTGATTGAGCAGGATTGAAAATAGTGCTAAAATCAAAGGAGACAAACTAAATGGAAAATAATGAAGAAAAATACGAAAAAATTGCTGACAGCGGCTTTGTTAATCTTTTTGCTGTATTTTGGCTATACTTTTTTTGCTAAAGACAATTCCTTCGAGATCAAAGGTATGCTAGAAGGTCCAAAAAATTCCGAACAGATCGAGACAAAGGTGGAAGGGTCTGAGACGCAAGGGCCAAAGAGTCCCCTTAGCGGCCTAAGTTGTGAAAATGCTACGGCACGTCCTATTGCCGTGTCTATGTCGGGAGATAGAGAAGCTCGACCTCTGAGCGGTATCTCGCAGGCAGATATGGTAATAGAGCTGCCGGCGGTGACTGGAGGTATTACTCGCTATTTGGCTTTTTTCGGTTGTAATCAAGCTGCGGAAATCGGCAGCGTGCGCAGTGCGCGGCACGATTACATCCCGCTTGTGATGGGGTTCGATGCCATGATGGCGCATTGGGGTGGATCGCATTTCGCGCTGGATAAATTGAATGCCGGTGTGATGGACAATATCGATGCCCTTTATCTGGAAGGCAGTGTTTTTTATCGCAAACTGGGCATAGCGGCACCGCACAACGGCTTCACTAATTATGAGAAGTTGAAAGAATATGCTACGAAAAAAAATTATCGTTTGGATAGCTCTTTCGTGGGATTCAAATTCGCGGCAGGGGAAGAGTCTTTGGGGATGAAAGGACGCATCACAATCGGTTACCCTTCTTCTTTCAAAGTGGAATATGAGTATGATCCGATTAAGAACGAATATCTTCGCTTCAAAGGCGGGACGAGAGAGATGGACAAGAATACTTCTCAACAGGTCGCGGCCAAAAATGTCGCTATCATGTTCGCGGCCTCGCGACAGATCGAAGGTCAGTACAACGATATGGATATTGAGGGAGAGGGCAAGGCGATCGTCTATCGGAATGGTGAAGAAATCAAAGGCAAGTGGTTGAAAGACAAAGATAGTCTCTCTTCCAAACTATTTTTCTATGATGATGCGGGTCAAGAGATAGAGTTCTTACCCGGACAGACTTGGATCCAGGTGGTGCAGACGGACCAGATCGTGGATTGGATTACCGGATTTTAGAATTCCTGTTTTATATGTATTCGTATTATTTTGTTTTGTTATCCTGAACTTGTTTCAGGATCCACTGTATAATATGCTTATCCTTTATATTTTGTATCTGAGTAAAATGATTTCACGTTATTTAGACAATATGAAATACGGTAAAATTGATAAAATATTAAAGAAATATAGCGAGAGCACTGAAACAAGTTCAACATAGCCCGGTTCGGCGTCTGCCCTCGATCCCCGATCAGGTCGAGGACAAGCTCTGATTGGGGAGGGGGTACGCTCGTGGAGTTGGTAGACATTTAGCGCGATAAACTAATTAGGGAGTTAACGTATGCAAGACAAACAAACGCAAAATATATTTTTCTTTTTCGGCAATGACAACTTCTCAATGCATGAGGTCGTGCGTGGCGAAAAAAAACTGATGTTGGAAGGCAATAAGAATGCCGATATCAATGATTTTGATTTCGCGGATGGAACCAGCCGCTTCGAATTAGAGGTCAAAACTAGAGAGGCGCTTCGGGCGAATTCGCTTTTCAGCTCGGACAAGCTGACCGTAATCAGAGATTTTTGGTCCGGAAAAAGAAAATCGAAAAAGGACACAGAGGAAGAAGATGAAGGCGCACAGAAATCGCGCAAGGATAATTTGGAAGATTTTCTGTTGGAATACATCAGCAAGATAAGTCCTAATGATAAGATTTTTTTTCTGGAATCAAAAAGCTTGGACAAACGAGGAAGGGCATATAAATTTTTTGAAGGGCTGAAAAAAGATGCACATTTTGAAAAAAAAGAATTCGCC
The DNA here is from genome assembly GCA_028690055.1 of Minisyncoccota bacterium. Classification (GTDB taxonomy): domain Bacteria; phylum Patescibacteriota; class Minisyncoccia; order JAHIHE01; family JAGLIN01; genus STD2-77. Next base: position 2,859 of record JAQVBZ010000019.1, read on the forward strand.
TTGCCGTTGGGATACCAATTCAATATCTGGCTTGAGGACCGGGTGAAAAAGTGCGGTGGCAAGATTTCCAAATCCAACGTCGACTTTCTGGCTATGCTGCTCGGCAAGGGGATGGAGCAGAAAGAACATGGCAGTCTTATCGTTGCTTACGACCTTTATCAGGCAGCTTCGGAACTCGATAAACTGATTGCATACTGCGACGACAGGGAAATCACAAAAGAGGATAGCTTGCTGCTGGTCTCGGGTCGGGACGATATGAATATTTTTAGTCTCATTGAAAGCTTGGGACGAAGGGATAAGAATCGAGCCTTGGCAATCCTGACGGGACAACTCCGCCAAGGCTCCAATGGAAATTATATCTTGACGATGCTTGTTTTTCATTTCCGCAATCTGATCAGTATCAAGAGCCTGCTTAGTGAAGGATTGAGTGCGGATGAGATTTCTAAGCAGACCAATATCCATCCTTATGTGGTGGAAAAAAATACTGCCTATGCGCGCAGCTTCAAGGAGGAAAACCTTGTTTTTATCTATGAGAAACTATACGCCGCCGACCTAAGTATCAAGACCGGCAAGATGGAACCGGAACTGGCGCTGGATCTTTTGATTGCTGTGATTTAGGTTTAGTTTCTTGTGTTTTGGATTTTGAATTATGTATTAAGGGTTTTGGAACACGTCAGGAATGGTTTGAACCATGCACACAGAAATATATTTTTTACCATCCGTTTTATCCCGCTTTCACACGCCATCTCCGATGTGGTCTAGATGCAGAATACAAAATCATCTCACAGATAAAATAAGCCACCCTCTTGGGGTGGTTTATTCTGGTCTATTCCTCTTTTTTGTTTCTTTCTATCTAAACATCCGTTATTTCTTCGCTGATTTCTCTTGCAATTTATTAACTGTCTTGGCAAGGCCAGATTTCTTGTGATTGGCGTTGTTCTTCTTGATAATTCCCTTCTTGGCCGCTTTGTCTATGGCTTTGTATGATGCTTTCAGAGTTTCCTCAATCATCTTTAGGTCCTCGATTGCGACGTTCTCGGCCTTTTCCATCTTGGCAGCAGACTCGGTCAAATCTTTGACAATCTTCTTCATTCGGTTCTTGGTGCGCAGATTGATTTCCTGCTTGCGGATGTTCTTGGTGAGCTCCTTCTTGGCTGAACTTGTATTTGGCATATTCTTTTAAAATTAGATTACGTTTGAATTGAACACTTGAAGTTTATTATAATTTGCGACAAATGTCAAATAATACTATATTGGAAATAGGCTTTTATTAAAACAAAACATATGATTTCATACATCGAAGGGGAAATAATAATGCGTGGCGTAGGTTTTATCATCTTGAAATCCGACGGCGTGGGATTCAAGATTTTTATCCTGCCCGATATAGACGTCGCAATCGGTCGGATCGGACTTTATACTCATCTGGCGGTGCGCGAGGATGCGTTGACGCTTTTCGGATTTTCTACTTATGAGGAGCTGGAACTTTTTGAAACGCTGATTGCGGTCTCCGGGGTGGGACCCAAGGCCGGATTGGGAATTCTGTCCATCGCCAATCCCAACACTATCAAGTTGGCTATCGCCAAAGAAGATGTCAGTATCCTGACGCGTGTTTCCGGTATCGGCAAGAAGACGGCAGAGCGGGTGATTCTCGAACTCAAGAATAAATTTACTCTGGCGGATATCAAAGGCGGTGAACTCAATTCTACACAGCAGGAAATTATGGAGCAGCAGGACGTCATTGAAGCGCTGATCGGATTGGGCTACGGACAGAACGAGGTGCGACAAGTTCTCAGTAATATCCCGAGGGAAAAAAGCCTGGAAGAGAGAATCAAGCTGGCGCTTAAAGAATTGGGGAAGAGGAAATAATCTTCAGCTATGATTTTTCTTGGAGTAGCAGGTTTCAACCTGCGCTGCTATCCCACGCAGATGGAAATGTGCGATTGCAATGGGTTCGGTGTCTTGGGACAACCGCGCGGGATGAATCCCGCTACTCCGAGTGGTCTGTGTTGGTATGGCGGTCAGCGGTGGCAGGTTTATGGCGCGATGAAGTCCGTCGTTAGGTTTGCGCGAGAGATTCTATCTAAAATATTCGGAATTAGTTTTCCAATTCCAGTATTTTCGAAAGCGTCATAAACTCATAGCCATCTTCACGAAGCTTAGAAATGATTTCCGGTAACGCTTCGGAATCCAGATGTGTCTTATCGTCGGGGTTGCTGCCGAGGTGCATCATAATAATGGCGCCGGGTGAAGAAGCCTTTAAAACTTTTTGTTCGATAGCAGCTTTGCTCATTCCACCCGAGGTGCCCTTCCATCCCAGTGAGTCTACGGTCCAGCGGATATTCAAATAGTCGTTCCCGCTTATTGCCAAGAGTGTACCGGCGTTTCGGTCTCCGTAAGGTGATCGTAGAAACGGTTTGAATTTTCCATCCAATTTTGCGAGTGCATTCTCGGCTCCCTGTATTTCGGTTTTTATTCCCTCATTTGTGAGGCGTGTAAAATATGGATGATCATAGCTGTGATTACCGAGATCTCCTCCAGTTGCGACAATCTCCCGCACTTTCTGTGGGTATCTTTCGATGAACTTTCCGGTCAGGAAGAATGTTGCTTTGATATTATTTTCAGCCAAGATAGGCAGCACTTTGTCGACCCCGTCAGCGTTGGCGCCCGCATCAAAAGTCAGTGCCACCGCTTTTCGGTCAGTCTTTATCCTTATAATCTCTTTGCCTTTATATTTTTCGATCAGCGGCGAGTAGTCTTTTTCCTCACTTTTTATTTCTTCCTCCTCCTTGGCGATTGAAACATCTCCTCGTTCCTCTCCCTTTGCCGCTTCGCTATCGACCACATTTTCTGTCGGACCGTTGTCGCGGTTTATCTCAAAAGAATTATCATTTCCATTTTTCCATATATAAGCCGCCGCAAAGAGCGTAAGAGCTAAAAACAGTGCGACAGCAGTGCCCAGTTTGCATTTTCTCTCCATATATTTCTGTAATTACTTCTAATGATTCAATTATATTTTCAAAAGCGATTCTTGGCAAAAAGCTGAAGAGGTGAACTAGGTCCTGGGATTGACAAAAGACAAAAAGTATGCAATAATCTTAAGTCAAGATTATAATGCTAAAGCATATTGCTTTCATACAGAATTGCGTTATAATTTTTTCAAGGGGGTCTTTGTCAAATTAAGAATAAAAACGGACCGACAAAAAATAAAAGGAGGTTCGGATGAGTAGTATCGGAACATTGATGTGCCATAATGCAGAAGTAGACATTAATGTGATATGTTCTACTTTCTTGCATAAGTATGAAACTCTCCTCGAGTGCCTATTTAGCAGCAAGCGGCAGGACGGTAAAGATAAAACCAGAGTGGAAATGTTTAGCTACCTGAGCGAAAATATCCCGGTAACCATAAAATGGGAAAACGGGAAAGATTCCTCCGGCCAAATATCGTTTTTGGTTTGTTGTGAATCCGATGTGAAAGCGCTAAGGCGTATCTTCACGTTGAAAAATCTTTATACTTCGGAAAAAAAAGTGGGGAGTCAGTACCTCCTTTGGTGTTCCCTCGATAATTTTTTGGACTGGTCCAGGTTCGCCATAGGGTGGAATAAAAAGTCCTGACTCGTAATCTATTAACAATTACGAGTATTTTTTACTCATAAATAAGTATTTTATGGAATTTATGTTTTTTTTTACTATACCTTTTTTGCTCATAAATCTCATTTCCTTTTTCTTGATGCTCGACGACAAGAAGAAATCGCGCGGAAGTTTGAGGCGGACCTCCGAGGGCGCGCTTCTTTTTGCCGCCATCTGTTTCGGCGCGCTGGGAATATGGGCGGGGATGTATCTGTCGCGACACAAGACACAAAAAATCATCTTCATCGTAGGTGTACCGCTGGCGCTGCTGCAGAATCTGGTGTGTCTCTATTCGGTCTATGAATATGTTTCTGCTTTGTTTTGATGACATTTATAAATTTCAAACTTTGTTATAAAAAAATAACCCCTCAAAAAGGGATTATTTTAATTTGTAGTCTACTGTACTCAGAATTTATACCCTATTGTCTCGGATATTAAGAGATGGCATGAGGCTCTGACAGTATTAAAGAGCTGAATAAGCCGCAATATCTCATTGAAAGTTTAAATTTAGCTTCTGTAAATATAGCCATTCACAACCCAAAACAGCCTAGATTTTCTATACAAAATAGCGTGGATTTATCGCATTATTAATGGCTCAAATACGCTTATGTTTCGCGATGGTGAGTGGATGTTTATAAATACCTATAAATTTCTTGACAGACTATTCTCTTTATGGTAAGTTCGTTTTAGAGTCTGATATTTGATAAAAGATATCGCTCTTGCAAAAAACTAGAAAGTTACAGGAAGTGATTAAATGCAACATAATAAAGCAACTAGCTTTGTAACGATTGCATTTATCTTAATGATGGCTTTCGTTGCGATTGTGCCGCTTGGAGCTGCTTATAATGGTTATGCAGCTGCAGACTATGCTACCAAGAATGCTTATAGCTCCTATACTTTTACCAACGACTGTACCAATTTTGCCTCAAATGCTTTGCAGGCAGGAGGGTGGCAGGAAACGGGAAAATATTCCTCCTCAAGTAACGATGCATGGTACTTCGATTTTCGGCCACAACCAGGGTTTAGCAATACTTGGACAATTGCAGACAGCCTATATAGGTTTATGTCCCGACATCCAGAAAGAGCTACGGCTATGTCAGCTAAGGGTCCTTTTTATAACTATAAAGTTGGAGATATTATTCAGATAGATTACGAAAGAGATGGAAGATGGGATCACACGATGGTGGTGACAGCAATTAGTGCTGATTACAATAATCTGCAAATAACTCAACATGGAGACAACGCTCCCGTGAAGTGGCTGAATAGTTTAAAAGGTACATACAGTACGGCTAACTTTATTGGATGGAGAATAAAATAAAAATATTTTTAAAGAGTTAATAATTGATATGAAGAATTCGTAGTGAGTTTAAGAAAGATTTTACTTTAAACTCACTTTTTTATTTACGAAATTAAATATTTATAAAAATCATGAAAAACAAAAAACTAATTATAATTAGTTTGGCTCTGTTAACTATCGCTATTATAGTTTTATATATAGATTTTGATCGCCAACGAAGGCAAGATTCGCTGGGGGTTTCATATGAAGAATACACGAACGATGATCCGCTGAGTTTGGCAGTGGAAGAATTTGGACAAGATAGATTTGCAAGACATAACGACCAAAAATCGTTATGCGCAGCTAAGGCTCTGTGGGAAAAAGACGTTGATTCTATACATAAAGTTGTCCTGAGTTCTGTTTTTTGCATGGAATTTACCATTAAAGATGGCGAGCTGGAAGCAGATGATGGATATATTGATCCAAGTGTATTGTTTATGATTGAAAAAAAAGAAGATAACTGGCAGGTCACTGATTATGATGACAGAAACTCCGAAGAGGCTCCTGCAAAAAGTTGGGTAAGTGAATATGATACTCAAATTCCTTCGGATATCAATACAAAAATAGACAAACAATTTGTATGGTCAAAACTTATGTCCAAGGCGAGCAAGGTCTTAAATGTTAAAACTCCCACCTACACTTATAACGCTTGCTCTTATGATAGTGATTGTGATTCCGGAGAAACCTGCGCTTTGCATAACTTAATTCAGAACGAGGCAGCTAACAAGTGTGTAAAAGAATGTTCCAGCCATGAAGAATGCGGCGCCGGTTATCTTTGCCGCACGAGCTGTGTCAATGGTGAAAACAAGTGCAATTTTAATTCTAAAAATGTTTGTAAACCTTTCTTTGAAATGAATATTCAGAGTTTCAATGTTCCTGACAAACCTTTTTAATAGGTCTATTTATAAAAAGAAACAAGGATGTAAATCCTGTTTTTTTATGGTATGCATTTTTATATCTGTCGTGTATTTATCTAACGAGTATGGGGTTTGATTATAATACGTCGGTATAAAAAATAATCCCTCAAACGGGGGGATTATTTTAGCACGTAGCCTACTGTATTGAGAATTTACACCCCATCGCGATGGATATTAAACGGTGGTATGAGGCTTTAACTACATTGAAGGCTTAAATAAGCAAAAATTAAGGTATTGTCATTTTAGAGATCCATTGATATAGGTCGGGATTGTTTTTCCATAGCAAGTCTCCCTTAGAAATCAATTCTCTGTGGTCTGGATATCCAATATTCTCTATCTTCCCGTGCAATTTGATAAAATCATCGGTATCTTGAATTACGGCATTGAAAACTTCTGCTAAGTCCCAGAGTTTCCCTTCTTCCGTGTTCATCTTGCCAAGATTTTCCGGAAACTTCTTTCGCATGAAGTCATAGAATATAAAGTGAAGCATTTCATGAAAAATTGTAAAAAGTTGGAGATTCCGAGTGTCATAAATAAAAACCTGAAATTCGCCATCTTCCAGAAAACGCGGGCAAAAATCGAATATGGAAAAGTCGCCGGTGAATTCTTCTCTTGTCCAAGGGTGCCCTTTGAATATTTTGTTCACTGTTAAAAAGAAATTGTTTTCTTCCTGCCATAAATATTCTTCAGTTTTTTTACCAAGGTCATGAATTTCGTCGGAGTGTACGCTATAGTATTTTGAAATGTATTTGTCCAAAAATTCTTTGGGGTCATTGACTGATTTAATTTCTAAAAGTTCCGGATGATGTTTTAATGCTCTTTCTTCCCAAAAATTGCACCCTCCAAATTCCGGATAATTATAAAAATTCCAAGCTAATTCCTGCTCCAGCTTTTGATCAAACTTTAAAATGATTTTTGGTTGTTTCATAATTTGAATAATTTAAAACCCACTAATATTATATCTTTATTACAAGAAAAAACTAGTGGGGTAATAATCGTTTTTTTAAGTTGTTTGCATTTGATCAAGGAGGTCCCATATTAGCCATTCAAGTGTCATTTTTGCATGAACGCAAAAGCGTTTATCGAGTGCCCAGATAGACCCTTCTTCTATTTCTGCCTGAAATGGACAGCCTCCACCACAAATTCCTAGAGCAGGACAGTTCTGGCATTCCGGCATATTTATGGGCGACCTCATACTCCATTCTGCAAAAGTGGCATCGGTCTTGATGTCGAAATTATTATCGTAGACGTTTGTGGGGAAATACTTTTTCTGAGGAGTAAAGCCATGGCAGACTCCAATATCTCCATCCGGAGCAACTACTATTTGGTTGCCACCGGTTGCGCCACAGTCGAATGGCCAGACAGTTCTGTTAACAAATGCATTTGCTTTTCTCATTATGCGATCTTCGTACACTCCTTTTTTTCTGAAAATTTTAAAGGCATCAATGATGAATTTTGCCGCTCTTTCGTTGTACTCTTTGTTCGTTTTTCCATCGCCAGTAATTATGAGATTGAATCCCAGATTGGTTATTTCACATTCATCCAATAAAACATGCATAGTTTTATCGAAATCGCTAATACTGGCTTCTGACAAAGTGCAAGATGCGCCAATGTTCATTCCTGCATCTTTGCAGATTTGAAAACCTCTTTTGATGTCTTGATAAACAGGCATTCCGTTTGCATAGACGCGATTCGTATTGGTTGCGCTGTCGTCTCCGTCAATTGATATAGATACTTGAACGTTATGGTTTTTGAGCTTCTTCGCGATTTCATAAGTCAATAAACTACCGTTAGTTACCATATTAAGAGTAGTCTTCTTCGGGAGTTTACCATTTTCGATGAGTAGCCGTATCTTGTCTAGGAGTGCGTTTAGTACAGTCCAATTAACAAGCGGCTCTCCTCCATAGAAAACAATTGTCTTCTCTAAATCGAACTGCTTGGAATCTTCTTGGATTAATTTGCAAAAAAAATCTAATCCTTTCATGGCGATATCCATTGTCATTTTTCCTGAAGGATTTTGATTCTTTACGAAACAGTATTTGCATCGGAAATTACACTCATCTGTCAGAATGAAATATGCCAAATGAGGATAAGGCTTTCCGAGTAAATTCTTGAAATAATCGATTGCTTTTTCATCCTCTGCAGGATCTTTTATTAGAATCCTAGCTTCTTTTAGAGCCTCGATTATTTTTAATAATTCTTCTTTTTTGTCGGAATCAACAAGCGAGATCTGGACTTCGACACAATTTCCTGATTCAAAGTTTTTAATCAGAGGAAATAGAGTCTCGGGAATATAGACTGGCATCATCCGAAGAGAATGATAACAGGCTATCGTAGGAGACCTATTAAAAAAACAGGCATATCTCGACAAATAAAGCATAGAGTTTTTCATTTTATCAATCTCCTGTATTTTCTTTGTATCAATTCCTATTTTAATTTGGAAAGGAGAAGTTCTTGTTTCTCCTTCCCTGTTCTTTTTTGGTATTACCAAGGCTTTTCATCGGTGCTGTTGTTGTATCGGCATGCACATTTACACGCACATGTTCCACATTTGGATGCATGAAGTGTATTCTCTGCATTGCCAAGGACTTTTGTTGTTTCTTCCTTCGTGGGGGAAATGGTGGACATTTTTAATTCACCTCCTTGCAAATTTTTAATGAACTCACGGGGTTTTTATCCCTCGTTCGGTGGAAATATATAGTGTTATGCATTTTTTGTCAAGGTTTGCTGTGAATATGACAAGGGGTTCGATTTCCATACGTGGGTATATAAAAACAATCCCTTAAACAAGGGATTGTTTTAGTATGTAGCCTCAAGGGGAATCGAACCCCTATTGCCAGGATGAAAACCTGATGTCCTAACCATTAGACGATGAGGCCAGAATAAGTCATTGTCATTCCGGAATTTCGTTACTGCGAAATATCCGGAATCCCGTTGCAATGCAAAGCCGATGTTTGCCGGGAGGTAATACTATATTTTAGTGGCTTGGTGACGGGATCCTTCGGGGTACCTCAGGATGACACAGTATAAAGTAGTCCTTCACTTAACCTAAAATTAGTACTGTGTTATAGTAGCATATATAACACTTTTGTAAAGACTTTTATGATAATCTTATCTATTGAGACTTCCTGTGACGAGACTGCGGCGTCGATTGTGCGAGTGAAGGGGCGGAAAGTGGAGGTGCTTGCCGACGTAGTGTCTTCGCAGATCAAACTGCATCAGAAATTTGGCGGGGTGGTGCCTCAGTTAGCGGCGCGGGCGCATCTTCAGAATATGGTGCCGGTTTTGGAGAAGGCTTTCAAGAAGGCCGGTATAGCAAAAAAGAAAATCGACTATATCGCCATCACCAAAGGGCCGGGGCTTATTCCCGCGCTGATGATCGGGGTCAATGCCGCCAAGGCGCTTTCTTATACTTTGGACAAACCTCTGGTCGAAGTTAATCATTTGGAAGGACATATTTACGCCAACTGGCTAGAAAAGGAGAAAGCGGATTTGTATACGCTCAAAAAAATGGAATTCCCGGTGCTGTGTCTTATCGTTTCCGGTGGACACACTCAGCTGGTGCTGATGAAAAAGGATATGAGATTCCAGATTGTGGGCGAGACGGTGGATGATGCGGTAGGGGAGGCTTTCGATAAGGTGGCGAAAATTTTGGAATTGGGTTATCCGGGGGGACCGATGATCGAGAATTTGGCCGTAGTCGGAAACGGGGAAGCGTTCGCTTTTCCGCGGCCTATGATGGGGAGCAAAGATTTTAATTTCAGTTTTTCGGGATTGAAAACCGCGGTTCTTTATGAGACACAGAAAGGAGATAAGACGGATAAAAAATATCAAGCCGATATCGCAGCGTCTTTTCAAGTGGCGGCCCTGGATGTATTGGTTTTAAAAGCTTTGAAGGCGGCGAAAAAATACGGCGTGAAAAATGTTTTTTTGGGCGGAGGCGTGTCGGCGAACAAGGCGCTGCGAAAAGCTCTTTGGGAAAAATTCAAGAAAGAATTGCCTGAGGTCAACGTCGATTTTCCTCCTTTCAAGTTCACAACCGATAACGCGCTGATGATTGCGATTGCGGGATATTATCATATCGCACAGGGCAAGGGGATTACGGATTGTAAACATCTGAAAGCTGATATGAATTTGAGGTTGAAGTGATATTTTTCGTGGAGTAGCAGGTTTCAACCTGCGCTGCTGTCCTATGCAGTTGGAATGGGCGAATGCGAGAGTTCTTCTGGTCTGGGACAACCACGCGAGTTGAAACCCGCTACTCCATTTAAGATAATGTTTCAAAATGGCATAACCTGCATAACTATATATATTATGGAATTTTTGGAAATAGGCGAGGATAAAAAAGATGATTGGAACTCTTTTCTTTTGCAGAATTCCCCGGAAAGTTTTTTGCAGAGCTTTGAGTGGGGAGAATTTCAGAAAGCTGTTGGACGTAAAATTTTCCGCTTTGCCGTCTTTGAGCACGGAAAGCTGTTGGCGATATCTTCCGCTATCGAGCACAAACTTCCTTTGGGGCTGAAATATTGGTATCTGCCCCGCGGTCCGATCGCTTTTTCCGGAGCCGGTGATGCGGAACAGTCGGGTATCTTGGATTTTTTTATGAAATCTCTGCGTGCAAAAGCGAAGAGTGAAGGAGCAGCTTTTGTGCGGATGGATCCGGCGGCGCCCAAGAGCGAACAGAATGTCTGGAACGGATTGGATATGAAAAATATCGAGGGCAGCGTGCAACCCAAAGACACCCTGGTATTGGATATCCGAAAAAGCGAAGAGGGGCTGCTGGGCGAGATGAAACCGAAGACAAGGTATAATATCCGTCTTGCCGAGAAGAAAGGTGTGGAGGCTCAGGCGGAAGATTTTTCAGAAAAGAATTTTATGGAATTCTGGGAGTTGATGCGGGAGACTCTGCGAAGAGATGGAATCACTTCGCACGACCGGGGATATTATCTCCAGATGCTCCAAGTCTTAGGTGCGGAAAATTCCGTTCTCAAAGGTCGATTGTATTTTGCTAAATTCGAGGGGCAGATTATTGCCGCGAACATCGTTTTATTCTTCGGCACTTATGCCGTCTATCTCCATGGCGCTTCGTCGAATAATTTTCGCAATCTGATGGCGCCTTATCTTTTGCAGTGGCGGCAGATCCTCGATGCGAAGGATGCCGGATGTCAGACTTATGATTTTTGGGGAATCACGGTCGATAATGAGAATCCGAAGTGGGCGGGCATCACCCGTTTCAAGAAAGGGTTTGGAGGGGAAGAAATCAGTTATGCCGGAGTTTACGATCTGCCGATAAATAATTTCCTGTATAAATTGTATCGGGGATTTAGAAAAAATCGGTAAGCAAGACGGATTTTGGATTTATGGATCACGCTAGAGAGGACGTGTGCCACGCGTGCAGAAGTATATTCTTACGTCATCCGCTTTGTCCCGCATTCACACGTTATCTCCGGTGTGGCCCGAGATACCAAATACCGGATCATTGAATATGACACCTCTATAAAAAAATGTTAGAATATCCTCATAAGCATTATCCGAAAAATCATGGACTATCCGTTTATTATCATTCCTCTACTGACGGGTATTTTTACTCAATTTGTAAAATTCACGCTATCCGTTATCAGGCACAAAAAAATAGAAATCAAGTATCTCTTTACTCCCGGGCATATGCCATCTTCGCATACCTCTTTTGTGGTGTCACTGGTGACCGTGGTAGGATATTATGCCGGTATCGGTTCTATCGATTTTGCCATTGCTGTATGCCTCGCCTATGTGGTGATTTACGACGCGATGAATATCCGGATCCATATCGGACGCAACGGTGCGGCAATCAATCGTATGGTGAAGGAGCTCAAGCTTAGCGGATATCCGGAACTCAAAGAAAGAGTCGGACATCTGCCGGCAGAAGTTGTTGTGGGTGGATTACTGGGCTTCTTGTTTTCGATGTTTTTGATCAACTTTTTGTAGAGAATATCGGGCTATCGCGTATCGGATATCGGTTCTGCGATACATTTGCAGCTTATTATGTTTTGTTGTAGAATATAAATAGAAAAATTATTTTTATAATTCATATAATCTCGATTATGAAAACAGAAGAACCAAAGTTCATCTCTTTGGCGGCGGCGGCCAAGATGACCAACTACTCTCAAGACTATATCAGTCTGCTCTGCCGACAAGGAAAGCTAAAGGCTGAAAAATTGGGCAGGAATTGGGTGACCACTAAAGAGTGGCTTTACGAATATGTCGACAAGACGGAAGGCAAAGGTGCAAGTATAGTGCCTGTGAGGATTAAGGAAGTTGACGAGAAAGCAACCGACAAGAAAACATCTGAGAAGAAGAAGGAAGATGTCGGAGAAAAGAAGCCGGCAGTCAGGCCTCTCTTCGGCAGTACAGTTTTGGAACTGTCGGTGTTTTGTACGGTTTCCGTAATCTTGCTGGCAAATATAGTGGGCTTTTCGAGAGGGGTCAGAGAAGTTAATAAAAACTCCGGTGTGGTCCAGGATTTTACTGTGGTACAGAATTCTGCTGCAACCGAACGTGCCGAGTCGGGCGATATGGCAAATGTGACCGGCGCTGAAAAAGCCGTTAATGATCCTGTTAATAATATAGCCGCTGAGTCGATGTGTGGCGGGGAAGCCGGCTTGCCAGAGCTTGTGGCTTTTGATAAAGAAACAGACACGGCTGCCATCGCGGCAGTAACGGCGGAAATAGAAGCGGGTATAACAGAACCGGTAACCGTGGAAGTCTATAAGGACTTCGCTATCGTGAGCTACAAGAGCGCACCGGAGACGGACTATCTGTATATGCTCAAATAATCTTCCTCGTTTTTTTCATTATAAATACTCCGCACCGGAAATGGTGCGGAGTATTTTTTATGCTATAATGAAAACGTAATCTGATTCCAGAATCATTATCTTTTTTCAGACAATCTCAAAAAATAACTGACAGAAAATGCAGATAAAGTCATCGAAAATTTTTAATATATTATTGGTATTTTCTCTGATGCTTTTTCCTTTTGAGAACACATACAGTATGCAAAGTACTAATTATATCATCGACAAAGACTCTGTTAATTTCGGAGGGTCGGAGGAGAGTACGAGTGCGAGCTACAAGCTGAGTGATACGATGGGAGAAATCGGCACGGGAGAAAGTTCAGAGAAATGTTCTGCACTGAGTTTTGATGGGAATGATTCTATTAGTATTGGGAACAGCGATAGTTTAAATATTACTAGCGCAATTACGCTTAGCGCGTGGATTAAACCTACAACCAATGAACAGGCAAATTCTCCAGAGATACTTACGAAAGGGGGAGATGCTCATGGCTATAGACTGAGGATGAGTTCTACGGGAGGAATAGTTGGTTCAAGATTCTATGGAACTACGAATGTAGATACTTATACCACATCCTCTATGTCAACGGATTCGTTTAATCTAATAACTGCGACCTATGGCGGAGGTTTTAACAACACGTATAAGAATGGAGTTCTTGAGTCGAGAGAGGTTAATAGTGGAAGTATTTCTATAGTCACATCCAACCTGTATATAGGCTCTATAGGAGGTACTGGCGAGTTTTTTTCTGGCGTTCTTGATGATGTTCGCATCTATAATCGCGCTTTATCAGAAACCGAAGTCGCTGATCTCTATAATGGCAATCAGGTTGATGATACCGGCTTGGTCGGTTACTGGAGTTTCGACGAAGGATCAGGATCGACAACCGCTGATCTTTCTGGATCTGGCAATACAGGAACTATCTCTGGCGCCACCTTTACCACCGACACGCCCTCTGCCACCTGCAGCATTCTGAACGCCGGTTATCGTCAGGATGATACTTTTATCAGTACCATCTCCATCTCTTCTCCGGACGATGTGATACTGGGTCCTTCTTTCGGAGGTATCTTGGGTGGAATCGGAACCGGTAGTGCGGATTGGACTGTAACGACTGACGACCCTGCCGGCTATCAAGTAAGTATAAAGGCGACTACGACCCCGGCTCTCATTTTCAGTGCTTACTCTTTTGCGGACTATATGCCCGGTGCAGGTATTCCCGATTATGACTGGACTGTGACTTCCTCTGCTTCAGAATTCGGTTACAGCGTCGAGGGAACAAATACAGTCAGCAAATTCCTGGACAATGGTACCTCCTGTGACACGGGTAGTGGCAATGCTTCCGATAAATGTTGGTTAGGTTTTTCGACGAGTGATGAGTCAGTGGCTACTTCCTCTTCGTCCAACGACCCCTCCGGTACCGCGACAACTATAAAATTTCGCGCAGAAGCAGGGAGTCAAAGGATGCAGCAGGACGGAACATATATCGCTACTGTGGTGGTGACGGCGGTATCGTTATAAAAATCTGTTTACCCTTTTGCAAAATAAATAATCATCCTCGTTTTTTTCATTATAAATACTCCGCACCGGAAATGGTGCGGAGTATTTTTTATGCTATAATGAAAACGTAATCTGATTCCAGAATCATTATCTTTTTTCAGACAATCTCAAAAAATAACTGACAGAAAATGCAGATAAAGTCATCGAAAATTTTTAATATATTATTGGTATTTTCTCTGATGCTTTTTCCTTTTGAGAACACATACAGTATGCAAAGTACTAATTATATCATCGACAAGGACTCAATCAATTTTGGCGGCACAGAGGAGAGTACGAGTGCGAGCTACAAGCTGAGTGATACGATGGGAGAAATCGGCACGGGGGAGTCGGAGGAAAAGTGTGCTTCGATGAGTTTTGATGGGACGGATGATTACGTCGGCATTGGGAGTAATAGTATGATTTCTCAAACTGAAGGAACAATCAGCCTTTGGTTCAAGGTAAATGAAATAGATAAGGATCAGATACTTATTATTTCAGGTGAAAACAGCGCTGACGGAGAAAGTAATAAGGATAAAATTTTTATGATGGTTAGGTCTTCGGACAATAAGATTGACTCAGGTTGGCAAACTGCATCTGAGCCGGATAAAGCACCTTCGAACGATCCTGTCGTTACAAACAGATGGTATAATGCCACTTTAATCTGGAGTCTTTCTAGCAATATGGTACGTCTGTATGTAAATGGCGCTATTCAGTCTGGCGGTGATGTATTGACGTCCGATAATAAGAATACTTGGGTAGATGCGCTAGTTTTGGGACGTGCTATGCCTGCGGCTATCAATGATAATTTTTTAGACGGCTCCGTCGATGACGTCCGTATCTATAACCGCGCCCTCTCTGCGGATGAAGTCACCGATCTCTATAATGGCAATCAAGTTGATGATACCGGTTTGGTCGGGTATTGGGGCTTCGACGGAGCTGCCTTGGGAACAGACTCGGTTACCAATGGAGATTTCGAATCAGGGTTCACCGATGGCTTGGCCAGTGGTTGGTCCAAAACTGGAACAGGAACCTTTAGCCAGGAGACATCAATCGCCAGAAATAGTTCTGCCCAAAGGATACTTTCTACTAATAATGCTGAGATATACCAATCGATCCGGATTGTTGCCGGTAAGCCTTATCGGTTCACTTCTTGGGTTTATGTGGTGAGCGCCCTCAACTATAATCCGAGGATGTATCTTGTGACGGATAATGTTACCATCGCTTCTGGCGATAAATCGCTGGTGGGAGAGTGGCAGAAAATCGAAGCGGATTATACTCCGGTCAATAGCGGTAACTTAATTTTTTATGTGGGTATGCTCACATCGGGAGGGACAGGTGAATACGTCGTGGATGATGTTTCCGTTAAAGAAATAGGAATAGAAGATCAAAGTTCCAATACTAATGACGGTACGATTTATGGCGCCACCTTTACCACCGACACGCCCTCTGCCACCTGCAGCATTCTGAACGCCGGTTATCGTCAGGATGATACTTTTATCAGTACCATCTCCATCTCTTCTCCGGACGATGTGATACTGGGTCCTTCTTTCGGAGGTATCTTGGGTGGAATCGGAACCGGTAGTGCGGATTGGACTGTAACGACTGACGACCCTGCCGGCTATCAAGTAAGTATAAAGGCGACTACGACCCCGGCTCTCATTTTCAGTGCTTACTCTTTTGCGGACTATATGCCCGGTGCAGGTATTCCCGATTATGACTGGACTGTGACTTCCTCTGCTTCAGAATTCGGTTACAGCGTCGAGGGAACAAATACAGTCAGCAAATTCCTGGACAATGGTACCTCCTGTGACACGGGTAGTGGCAATGCTTCCGATAAATGTTGGTTAGGTTTTTCGACGAGTGATGAGTCAGTGGCTACTTCCTCTTCGTCCAACGACCCCTCCGGTACCGCGACAACTATAAAATTTCGCGCAGAAGCAGGGAGTCAAAGGATGCAGCAGGACGGAACATATATCGCTACTGTGGTGGTGACGGCGGTATCGTTATAAAAATCTGTTTACTCTTTTGCAAAATAAAAAAGTATGTTACAATAAATCGTAAGCATTTGGTTTATTTAAATAAGTGTAGTAATTAAAAAAATATATTAATACCCCTCCTATGATGATCAGAAAAAAACACAAAGAATTCTTGAAACAGTGTATCGGCTTTTCGGCATTTTCTTTTATAGTGTTCGGTATTTATCTCAACTTCGAGCCGGCGGTTGTCGGCGCAGTCGATGATAGTATCACTGTGACTCAGGCTGTCACGTCCGATATCACTATCAGTTCTCCGGCCAATGTCAATCTGACCGGTACTATCTATGGTATGACGGGTGGCACGGGCGATGGCTCTACCACTTGGAATGTCAAAACCAGTGATACCTCGGGCTTTGGAATGTCGCTCAAGGCTAATACGGCTAATTGTCTCGCAAAGGGTGGGGAACATTTTAATGATTATTCCGTTACTACCCCGCACAGCTATAACTGGACAGCTCCCGCTGTGTCCGGTTTCGGTTTTACAGTTGAACCGGAGAGTACTAGCGATACTGTCGCCGCTTTTTTGGACAACGGATCCTCTACTTGCGGTTCTGGCGCCGTCAATGGGACAAGCACTTGCTGGTCGGGTTTTAATGGAACCACGGACATTTCTGTTATCAGCAG
Source organism: Minisyncoccota bacterium (assembly GCA_028690055.1). Taxonomy (GTDB): domain Bacteria; phylum Patescibacteriota; class Minisyncoccia; order JAHIHE01; family JAGLIN01; genus STD2-77. The sequence goes on from JAQVBZ010000019.1 coordinate 19,760, forward strand.
ATCGACGCAGACCGATGCAGGAGGGGAAGACGAACTAGTGAGATTCAAGTCTCAGCTGATTACTGGAAATTTTTTATCCGAAGGGAACTATGTCGCCACTATCACAGCGACTGCCGTTGTGCACTAATGATAATCTGAATATCCTAAAAATAAAATATGAAAAAAAACACCATACTAAAAGATATCTTTGGTTTTTCCGCTTTCGTTTCTGTGATGTTCGGTGTTTATCTCAACTTCGAGCCGGCGGTTGTCGGCGCAGTTACGGATGACATTACAGTAACCCAAGTCGTTACTTCCGATATCACTATCAGTCATCCGGCCGATGTCAATATGACCGGTACTATCTATGGTATGACTGGTGGAACCGGTACCGGGTCAGCTACTTGGACGGTCAAAACCAGTGATACCTCAGGATTCGGATTGACATTGTCCGCTGATGATGATACTGATTGTTTAAATAACGGGGTTAATGATTTCAAGGATTATGTCAATGCGAGCCCGCTCAACTATGCTTGGGTTGATCCTGCAATTTCCGCTTTCGGCTTTACTGTCGAGCCGGAAACTGCCACTGATACAGCCACTGCCTTTAGGGATAATGGCAGTATCTGCGGCACCGGTTCGGGCAACACGGCTGATACTTGCTGGTCGGGATTTGGTGGCACTTTGACTACACCTAAAGCGATTGTTAATAGGACTTCCCAGACGGACATCGGTGGTCAGGACGAGGTTGTAAAATTCAAAACTCGCTTGATTAGCGGGCAGTTCTTACCGGAGGGCAATTATGTAGCGGTTATAAAAGCGACGGCTTTGGTTAACTCATAATGTCAATGCAAAAAAGATGTCTAGTGGAAAATATTTTGGATTGCTTTTATCCTTGATAGGTCTATGTTTTTTTGGCTATCCTTATTTGGAGCCTTTGGTTGTGGAAGCGGTTACAGATGATATTATCGTAACGCAGCATATAGATTCCGATATAGCTATTTCCAGTCCGGATGATGTCAATATGACCGGTACTATCTACGGTATGACAGGTGGAACCGGAAACGGTTCTGCTTATTGGACGATTACGACCAGTAACGCCGCCGGTTTCAATATGAGTCTGAAAGCAGACACATCTCCGGCGATGAAGAGTGGAAGTTACTCCTTTGGCGACTATGTTACAGGTGCGGTACCCGACTATAGTTGGGCAATTACCAGCACCGATGTTTCTGAATTCGGTTATACTGTCGAGGCGGAGACTACCGAAGACCTGGACACCAAATTCAAAGACAACGGCGCGGATACTTGCGGCACGGGCTCAGCGGACACGGAAGATAAGTGTTGGCTCGGCTTTACCACTTCGAGTGTGCTCGCTGTCAATCGGACGAGCGTGACCTCCGAATCGGGAGAAGACGAAACGGTGAAATTCAGGGCGCAGTCCGGATCATTACACTTTCAAGAGGAAGGTGAATATATTGCTACGATAACGGTTACGGCTATTAATAATTAAAGCGTCTCTAAGATGAAAAAGATACTCTTGATGGCAGCTATGGTATTGACCCTATGCGGCAGTGCCAATCGTGCTTCAGCTTATGAATTGCAGAATCTGGATAACACTCCTATAGAGAACGATTTTGTCCTCGGTCCGGGCAAGACTGATTTGGTGTTGGAGCCAGGAGAAAAAAGTGTGCAGCAAATAGCTGTCACGAATCGTTTGGGGGAAGATCGGGACTTTACTATCGAGATAGAGGATTTCTCCGGGTCGTATGACGAGGATCAAACCGTCGTGCTCTTCGGGGAGGCCAAGGGGCCTTATTCTCTCAAGGACTACATCAAGCCGGAGATAACCGAATTCAGTTTGAAGCACGGGGAAAGAATTTTGATTCCCGTAGAGGTGAATATTCCAGATGATTCGGAAGCGGGAGGACTTTACGCTTCGGTCTTGGTCTCTACCGTCCCGAGCACTACGGAAACTAAAGCCAGTGCCGGACAGACCCGGATTATCAGTCGACTCGGAACACTTTTCTTTGTGAGAGTAGCCGGAGATGTGAATGAATCGGCGAAGCTGGAAAGCTTCAAGGTTTCGGATACTAAATACGGTTTTTACGAAAAAGGACCGATTCCTTTTGAAATCGCTTTGCGCAATGATGGTAACATCCATATCATACCTTCTGGAAAGATTGAAATCACGAATCTGATCGGTAAGAAAGTGGGGGAAGTGACGGTCGATAAATATTTCGCTATGCCGGATTCTTTGCGGGAAAGAGTTGTAAAGTGGGAAAGTGCTTCTTTGCTCGGAAAATATACGGCCACGCTCACTTTGGACAAGAACTATCAGCAGAAACCCAATGAGTCGGAGAAAATGGCAGTCTCTTTTTGGGTTATACCTTGGAAGATTTTACTTGTCGCCCTAGTGTCTCTTTTGGTTCTTTGGCGGTTGTTGAAGTTTATGTTGGGCAAATTCAAATTCGAAATCAAGAAAAAATAAAGTGCTCCTTGGCGAAGTTTCTACGGGTTTTCTGTCAGAACTATAGACTTTGGAAGGAGGTTTCAACATTTTGTGTGTTGGATTAAAAGGCGGAAAAATACTCTGGAACGTCAAGTTTTCCTTTAGGGGGATGATGTTTTGGAGTTTTTTGTTTTTCATGAAAAATATAACATTTGCAAAATTCCAGTTGTTTCTTTTCGCTTGCAATCTTTCGAGGTTGACTCGTCAAAAAAGGAATACTTTTTAAGAAAAATAATTTGAGTCAGCTATGTACAAACCCTCTAAAGTCTTTTTAAAAAATATCGCAGCCCTCTTCGTTTTTTGTTTCTGTTTTCTCAGCGTCAGTTATCTGGCAATCGCTGCCACTGATACGGTGCAAGTTAAACAGACGGTGGGCGAAGAAGGGGATGGCACCGCGCCGGAGACACCTACAGGAGGAGGAATTATTCTGCCGATTGATGCCACTCCGCCAGAAATTTTGAATATGAGAATCTATGACATCGATCTTGATAGCGCCAAAATTTCTTTCCAGACTGATGAGGTATGTTTGGTCGAGCTCTATTACGGTAAAGCGAAAATATACGAGTTCGGCCCGCTTCTTGATCATGTTGATAGCTATGAGTATTCCCACGATTTTGCCCTGGAAGGTTTGGGGTCGGGGATGAAATACAACCTCAAAATCGTGATCAAAAATCAGAAGGGTGTGACGAATACTATCACCGATTACAGTTTTTATACTATTGCGCAGTTCAAGACTATCCCTGCAGTCGGTTCGCTGACGGCGATCCAGGTAGGGGGAACAGTGGTTTTGAATTGGGACAACCCGCAGGTGGCGGCTTTTCAGGGCGTGCAGATAAGCAGGCAAATCGGAGCTCCGGCACTCGGTCCTAACGAAGGAGAAAAGGTTTTCTTCGGTCTGGCGGAAAATTTTGTCGACACCAACGTGGCGGATAATACGGAATATTATTATACGGTTTTTGCTTTTGATGCAGGCGGAAAATTTTCTTCAGGGGTGACCGTTTCAATCAGGACGAATTTTCCTTCAAGCGGAGGCGGTGAAACTCCGGAAGATGTGCATCCTCCGGTAGATAATACGGGAGATGAAGAAGAACCGACAGCTATCGTGTCTCCTCTTAAGGATGTCCGTAATCTTCAAGTGTCTGCTGACCTGGAGAAAAAGACCATGACCTTGCACTGGGAATATGCGGAAATCGCTGTCGCTTCTGCCGTGGAAATCCGTCGCGACCTCAATTTTCCCTCGATGTCTCCTCTGGAAGGGGAGCTGATTTATGCCGGGAATGGAAAATCTTTCGAGGATGACGATATCCGGAAGGGGCAGATATATTTTTATACGGTCTATGTCAAAGATGAGAAGGGTAGATACTCCGGCGGAGCGATGATCGCTGCGGAGCTCAAAGAAACGGCAACCGAGTCTCCTGAGTCGGACCGGTGGCAAGATATGAATCTCGTCGATGTGAAAAGCGGCATCTCTATTTCGATTCAGGATGGCGATAAGATTAATGTCTTACAAAAGACGATTCTGGGCGTAAGCTATGGCGTGGATAGTGTTCCGTCCAATCTTGCGGCGGTTGCCATCCAGATAGGCGATGTTTCTTACTTGCTCAATTACAGCTCGGAAGAATCCGTATACAAGAGCAGCTTCGTAGTACCGAGCATTCCAGGGATATACTCTTTCGATATGGTGTTTCTAAATAGCAATAACGAAGTTTTTTTCGAAAAAGATCTGCAGATGCAAGTCGTGTCCAGAGGAGAAATATATACTTACAACAGGGAAAAGCTTTTTAGCGGGGAAATTTCTTTGGAAAAACTCTGGTGCCGATTGGGTAATCTTTTTGGTCGGGAAAATCTGTATTGTATGACTCAGTCATCGGTCAGTGGCGCGGAAATACAGATTTTCCGTAAAAACAGAGACAACATTTGGGAAATATGGAACGCGAAAGAATATAATCAGGAGAATCCTTTTTTGACCGACGAATCGGGGAGATATTCATATTTTCTGCCCAACGGAGAATATGAAATCGGCGTCAAAAAGAATGGCTTTGATTACGCAAAAGTAGCGAATACCGTCATGGATAATATCCTTGCCGAAGATATCAGAATTAACGTGAAAAAAGATAAAAAATATGCTATAATTTTACTAGTAATCTTATTTATTGCGATCGCACAAATATTGAGAAAAAGAATTTTAGATATAGAAAAAAGATAAAGAGAATTTTATCGAAAACAAAATACACAAGACGGGATGACGTTAAAAAAGGCTAACAGAATAAGTAAACTTTTTATCCTGATATTTTTGGTGTTGGGAGGGTTTTTTGTGACTCAAAATTCCCAGGCTTCCATCCGTAAGGAGTTTAACTATCAGGGGAGATTGACCGCTCCCAACGGGGCCAATGTTGCTGACGGAGCTTATGATGTCGTTTTCAAGGTTTACACGCAAGCTGGTGGGGGAACTGCCGCCTGGACGGAGAGTTGGACGGCTGCCACCCTCTTCAGTGAAGCGACCACCACTATGACCAACGATGGCTGTGCCACCGGTGTGGACAAGATTGCTTATACGACCGGCACCAACGAGAGCAGTCTCAAGGCAGGACAGACCATCTGGAATGCTACGACCAAACAGAGCGCGGTCATTCAATCGGTTGTGCCCGCTTCGAACTATATTTGTATTTACGATCCGCAGACCGCTTGGACGACGGGGGATACAGTCACCAATCGCATCTATGTCAAAAACGGACTCTTCTCTGCTATGGTAGGGTCGGTGACGGATCAGACACTGAATTTTTCCGGGGATACTTATTATCTCGGTGTGACAATCGGTACGGACAGCGAGATGATTCCCCGCAAAAAAATAGGCTCTGTGCCACAGGCTTGGAATGCGAACAATTTGGCTGGTGATGGGTTTATCGATATCGACAACACCTCTACCGCGCAAGATGCGGCTAATATATATTACAATCCCGCTTCGGGAGCTTACAGTGTGCTTTCTCTGACTCACGGTGCCAATGGAACTGGCAGCGCTCTTTCTGTTACCCAATCCGGTACGGGGGAAATCGTCTCTTTCACCAATACCGTCTCGGCTACGGCGACTGCCGTTACCATTAACAATCTCGGTTCGGGGAATTCTTTGGTTATAAATGATGAAGCAGGGGATACTACTCCGTTTGTGATTGATGCCAATGGAAACGTAGGAATTGGCACAACCACGCCTGTTTCCGCGTTGGAAGTGCGAGGCACTATCGAAAACGGGTTGGTAGGGTGGTGGCCGATGGACGAGGGGAATGGATCGACGGTTGCAGATCGAAGCATAGGCGGTCATAACGGCACTGTTACGATTTCTTCGGTCTGTCCCACAGGCTATATTCTTGTTCCGGGAGACGCAACCTATGGAACGAGCGATTTTTGCGTGATGCAATATGAAGCCAAAAATGATGGGAGTAGCAACGCCATTTCGCAAGCGAATACTACTCCTTGGGTTTCGATTACCCAGACGGCTGCAATTACGGAATGTTCTGACTCGGGCGGACATCTGATTACAAACAACGAATGGATGACAATTGCTAGAAATGTCGAAGCTCAACCTGCTAATTGGACTGGAGGGGCAGTTGGAAGCGAAATGCTTAAGCGAGGGAATGTGGGAATTCCGGATGATGGTTCGTATGACGGCTCCGACCCTGAATTCGGCACGGGCAGAGACACTAAAGCTCAGCTCGTCCTTTCCAATGGAGAAACCATTTGGGACTTATCGGGAAATGTTTGGGAATGGACTAATGATGTTATCTCTTGCGCCGGTGCGGCTTGCACTGTTGCTGAAATGCCTTTTGATTCCACTCCTGCTAGTGAATGGATTGAATTTACCGCTATAAATACTTATGGGCAATTATCCTACGATAAAATCAGACCTTCAAACAGCGCCTGGAATTCCAACTATGGGTCGGGGCGGTTATATACCGATGCAGATGCCGCTAGCCCGAGCGGAAATGTTCACGCCTTCGTACGCGGTGGCTATTGGGGCAGTGGTGCGGATGCGGGCGCGTTCACGCTCAATCTGAGCAATGCGGCGGGCAATTCCAGCACGTACGTCGGTTTCCGGTGCGTCCGGTAGTTTTGTAGAAATTTGGTCCTTTGGTATTTAATAATTTGGCTTAAGTATAAAAATATGAGCTTTCAAAATCTATCAATTTTCGAAAAAACTTATGAGCTGATCCTCTGGATTTATCCCGCGGTGAATAAATTCCCCAAAACCCAGAGATTTGTGCTGGGTCAGCAAATTGAAAATACGGTATTGGATCTGCTAAAGCTGATTATCCAGGCAAACGCCGAAAGAGCAAAGCTGCCCTATCTCAAACAGGCAAGCGTGGAATTGGACAAACTTAGAATTATCATCAGGCTCACCAAGGATCTAAAATTTCTGAGCATCAAACAATATGAATTTGCCATTGGAAAAATAAATGAAATCGGAAAAATGCTGGGAGGATGGATGAAGAGCTGCAGTCAGAATCCTTAAAAACAAGAAGCTTAGAGTACAGAGAACAGTTCCGCAAATCTGTCTAACGGCAGGCGAAACTGCTCCTTGCATTTTATGCAAGAGGGATGTGGTCGAAGAAGACGCCTTCAAACGCGGTGGCAATTGGGACAATGGTGCGAATGCGGGCGCGTTCACGCTCAATCTGAACAATGCGCCGGGCAATTCCAACACGAACATCGGTTTCCGGTGCGTCCGGTACTTTTCAAAAAAACATTGGCCAGAATGAAATTTCTACGGAAATTAATCCAGAGCCGAAAAACTACTGACCTATTTCCTTCCCGAGTAGATTTATTCTCATTAAATGCCCGCAAGGCGATTTAATGTGATGAAAGTTAAAAGGGAAAATATTGGGCTTTTATCTCGGGGCGGTCAAAGTAATCTTTTTATTGAAGAAATCTCCGTTTCGAATCAATTGAGCCCCCAATCTGTATAATACTGTCATTGCGAGAAGGTACTCCGACGAAGCAATCCCTGAATTTGACTCATAAAACGTTATATAACATTGGGTGAATTGTGGTAACGGGATTGCCACGGCGGAGTACCGCCTCGCAATGACAAATTAAAATCAATTATGAAAACATACAAAAATCTATACGAAGAAATCTGCTCTTTTGAAAATTTGCATCTGGCATATTTGAAAGCCAGAAAGGGCAAGCGATATCGGAACGAGATTTTGGAGTTTAGCTATAATCTGGAGGAAAACTTGTTGAAATTGCAAACGGAATTGAGAAATCAGACCTACAAGCACGGAAGTTATCGAGAGTTTATCGTTTGCGATTCCAAAAAGCGACTCATCAAAGCGGCGCCGTTTCGCGATAGAGTTGTCCATCACGCCTTGTGCAATATCATCGAGCCGATTTTTGAAAAAGGATTTATCTATGATTCTTATGCTTGCAGAGAGGGCAAAGGAACTCACAAGGCAATCAAGCGGGTGGAAAGGTTTTGGCAATCGGCGGAAGACTCGCGTGGCTTGGACGAAAAAGATTTATATTGCTTGCAATGTGATGTGAGCAAATACTTCGACAGCATTGACCATAAGACTTTGCTGGCAATTATAAAAAGAAAAATAATTGACGGTAGAACATTGTGTTTGATCGAGAAGATAATCAACAGCGATTGGCATAAAAAAGTTTTTGAAAATTTGTTTGAATTCAGGTTTTCGGGAATTCCTATCGGCAATCTTACGAGTCAGCTATTCGCCAATATTTATCTGAATGAATTGGACCGGTTCGTGAAGCATAGTTTGCGAGAAAAATTCTATGTCCGCTATATGGATGATTTCCTGATTCTAAGCTTTGATAAGAGAAAATTGCAACATTTGAAAAAGGTGATAAAAGAATTTTTGACTGATTGTTTGGCACTCACGCTGCATCCCAAAAAAGCGAATATCTTCCCGATTAGTAAAGGCATTGATTTTCTCGGCTATCGGATTTTCAGGCAATACAAATTATTGAGAAAAAGCACGGTAAGGAGATTTGTAAAAAGAACAAAGAGATTTCGGAAAAAATTGCAAGGAGGAAAAATGGCAGAGAAGAAATTTGATGATTCGGTTCGGTCGTGGCTCACTTACGCGAAATTTGGAGATACGAGAGGGCTTTTGAAGGATATGCGACTGATAATATGCGGCAGGGCGCTGTAAATCCGGCTCCTTCCGGAACGATACGAAAACGAGACAAAAGATTCAAGGAACGGCTCAAGACTCAACAAACATTTTATAAATAAATAGGATTCAAGATGCTGCATCTGAATAAGACGACACAATTCAGAAAAAAAATCTTCCTGGCAATAGCCGTGATCTTTTTGTCGTCTTGTATCTTTGTTCAGAACTCTTCTCTGATCTCGGCATCGGCGGGTTGGACGGCGGGGAAATTTGACAAGTCCTATGATTTCAACGGACAATTTTATATTGACGCGGGAAGTGTTTCCAGTGGCGTCAAAACAGTGGCTTTTTGGAC
>JAQVBZ010000020.1 GCA_028690055.1 Minisyncoccota bacterium
CAAGATGATTAAGAGGGTTTCATTCGGATTTAGGAATATCAATAACTATATCGCCAAGATTACATTAGCTTTCTTACCGCTGATTTGGATTATGAACTATCACACTTGTTGACGGGGAGCCGAGAAAGTTTTCCGTAAGATTTTCATCGAAATTTTTATCAGGGTATCTTTGTCGCACCCTCGTGTAGGGGCACAATATCTTGTGCCCTTCTTGCTGTCATCTGGGATTCGCGCAGTAAATATCCAGGATTCCGGCGCTAAGCCGAAAGAACGCTATCTTATAATCGTATTATAAAATATTTTTTTGCATAGCTCCGGGATTCCGGATATTCCGCAGTAACGGAATTCCGGAATGACAAATTATATTCAAGACAATAACATAACAACCTATATACTGAACAATCCCTATTCCAGCTCATCCAACTCCGCCATCACGAAATCCACCATCTCTTGTAGATATTCTTTCGAAAAATCAAATTTTATTCCTGCCGCCTCATAAATCTCCGGCACGGATTTGCTATATCCCAGCGCCATAAATTTCTTATAATTATCGATTGCCTGCTTGGGATTTTCTTTATATTCTTTATAAAGCGCGATTGCACCCAATTGAGAAATAGCATATTCAATGTAATAAAAAGGTACTTCGAAAATATGCAACGTCTTTAACCAGCCGATTCCCTTTTCTTTTTCCAGCCCCGACCAATCCACGCCCGCATTAAACCTGTCTTTCAGTTGAGCAAATCTATCATCCCTCTCTTCTGATGTATGATCGGGATTAAGATATATCCAATGTTGGAGAGCATCCACAATCGCCACTATAGGAAAGATAACGAGCGTGTCCTCCAGTTGCTCCCGCTTGGCTTTCTTGATATCCTCATCGTCTTTATAAAATTCATCCAGATAATCCAAAGTAAAAAGTTCCATCGACATCGAAGCGAGTTCAGCCACTTCGCTAGGCGTATTTTTATATTCCGCTATTTTCTCTTCTCTTTTCGAGAACCCGTGAAACGAATGCCCTGATTCGTGAAGAAACGTCTGCACATCAGTATGAATACCCACTGCGTTCATAAAAATAAAGGGAAATCTTGTCTCAGGAAGCGAACAGCAATATCCACCAGGAGCCTTGCCTTTGCGATTGGATAAATCCAAGAGATTTTTTTCCGACATAGCCGCGATAATATCGGCAAAATCCGAATCCAGCCTCCTAAAGATTCTTATGGAGCCAGACAATAAATCCTTAACATCAGAAAACGGCTTCAAGGTTTTTCCATCCAAATCGACTGCCATATCCCAAGGTCGAAGAGTATCAACTTCTAATTTCTCTTTGCGCTCCTGATTTATTTTCTTTAGCGCCGGCAAAACAACGGCTTCTATGGAATTGTGAAATTCTATCACATCCTCCGAAGAATAGTCGAATCTGCCATAAGCCTTATGGATATAATCGCGGTAATTGTCGAAACCGGCATTTTTTGCAATTTGGATTCGCAGAGTTTTCATCTCATCGAAAAGCTGTTCGAATTCTCCACCTTTCTCAATCATTTTCTCTGAGACGAGGCGCCAAGCACTTTCTCTTCTTGAGCGATCCTTGTCTTTCAAAACCAGATCCATTTCCTTGAGTGTTTTCTCTTGCCCTTCGAACTCTACTGTAAGTTTAGAATACATCTCCCCGTACTTGCTAACCAAAGAATTCTCCTTCACTCCAAGCGGAATATTTTCCTCACGAAATATTTCGATTTCATTTTGAAGCAATTTCCCCAGATGCCCATATCTTTCTTGCGGCAACTCTTTAAAGTACTTATTTTCAAAAATCTTCTTATCCAGCTTGAAAAAATATGGTTCGGAGGGGGCTATAATAAATTCAAAAAAATCAGCCTGCGCCTTCGCGAAATCAGCATCATCCGCAGATTGCGTCATCTTTATGGTCTTCCATGCACCTACTTCTTCTAAGATTTCACCGAATTCACTATATTTTTCAATAAATCGGACCAAGTCTTCCGCAGAAGAAATCTCAGTAGCTTCCATCTCCTGCAAAACTTTCTCAAGCTCATCCCACTTTTCCACATTAAAATCCTCTAGAAAATAAATTCGTTTCTTCTTTTCAATTGTTATCGGCATAAGCGGATATTTTAAGATAATAATAAGACCATTCTATTTTAACAGATAATCGGGAACATGGGAACAGAGGTTCTCTTTTACCCGTAATCCCGGAGTAAACAGAAGCCTTATATCGTTTTTAGAAGCGGAATATCGTCTGTTTAAAGGGAGAAACAGCACAGGAGTGAACCAAGTCGACGAACAAAATACTGTTAGGATTATTGGGCGTTACAATGGTACCCTCAATGTGTGTTGATGATAAAAACGTCTGCCTTGATTTCATAATCAAAGACAGAAATCAAAAAGAAATGAAAGCGATAGAAGAATTTATCAAAGGGGAGATGGAGAAAGATGGATGGAATAAGATCATCTTCTCTGGCCCATGGCCACCAGAGAATCCTCTTATGTTCCGGATTGTGGGGATGAAAATAGAGGATTCCTACGAGAAGAATCTTCAAGCTCTTAAAAAAGCTTTTGAAGTATCTCCTCAGAAACGAGGAAAATTAGTCTCGGATTTTGAACTCCTGAGACTAAAACGCCACCTCAACCAGGAGGCGAAAGTATTAAATGGCGGCGTCTTCGTGTATACAGGGGAAGAAATTAAACCCGAAAGTGAAGAAGAAAAGGACGAATACATAAGATTAGAAAAACAATCAAAAGAGGCTAATGATGAATTTCGCACAATCCAGAAGGCTTTATATGGGCTAAAGGAAGCGATATTATTTGAAAGTACCGCTTGGTTTATAAGATGTCCTTGCGGAAAAGAGGAGGGGGCATACTTTGATAAACCCATAGGGACACATACCTGTCGCTCGTGCGGCAAAGAATACCCGATAATTTTGGAGCTAAAAAAAGGAGGTGTGGACTAGACCCATATTAAAAAACAAGGAGATGAATATATCTCCTTCTAAAACTTTTAAAAACGACAGTAGAAGATTGCCGTTTTAATTTTATCAATTTTATTTCTTCAAAAATCCTTCTTGCAGAGCCAGATCGCGTTCATTTTTCCACCAAACCCTGATGGCCTCCTGATGCCGCTCCGGACCGTAAGAACGGAGGAATTTGAACTTATCGAAAAAGTTCTTGTGATAAACACTAAGATTTTCTTCATTGCTAAGCGCCCAAAAATCGGATTTGAGAGCGTTTTTTTCTTTTTCCAAGACATAACCCTTTTTCCAGATAGCGATTTTCAGATATGGAAAAATCAACAGCAATGGCTTCCGAAAGATACGCTAAACCAAACATCTTTTTCGCCAACTTGGTTATACGATTCTTCCCGATAAACTAACAAAAAATCCCGACATTCGTGCCTTGGGTGTTCTTTTTTCGATTATTTTTTGGGAGTTCAGAGTACCCCCCCCTTCGAAAGAGAATCAATGTCAATAAGCAGGGCCCAGTCCTTGTCCTTTTTACGGTAGACCCTCTCTGCTAGATATTCAAAATAGCTTTTTCATCTCCCCGCCCCACTTTTTGATTATGCTCTTGACATATCACAACGAGGTGGTATGATAGCGACAACGAAAAAATAATTAGGACGTGAAAGAATAGTGGAACAAATACTTTTTAAACCAAAAGAACAGAAAGAATTGCGTTGGGGGGTTTGTTGTAATCTTGATTGCCGTCACGAGGACAAATATCTTGTCCCTAGGCCAAAGGGCAAACATCTTGCTTCTGAATCAGAGGGGTGTTGTTGCAAAATATGCAAAAAGGAAACCGTCTTACTGGGCGAAAAAGTTGAGGAAAGTGAAGTCTATGACTAAACTTTCCTTTTTGATTACATATAACCCCCCTCTTATCTATAATTTTATCAACCCCGATTATTTCAAGTGCCGCACCACATCATCACCTCCGTTCTCCTACCAGCTTCGAATCGCCTCTTGCTTTCTCTCAGGAGGAAAAGAACGGAAATAATCGAACTTCTCCACAAAATTGCGATGATAAGCTCGCATATTTTTTTCGCTTTCGAGCGCCCATAAATCGAACCCAATCGCCTTCTTTTCTTTCTGCCTGATATAATCTTTTTCCAAATAGCGGTTGGCGGACACAGAAAAATCCACAGGAATTATCGCAATCTTAGCCACGGCGCCGAAAACCGCTTTGGATATCTTGCTTATGCGCCTTCGCCTGGAAAATTCACAAAAGATACCAATGCTGTCCACAAGCAGCTTTTTTGTCTGATTATTTTCTGAGCGTTGAGCAGATTTTCCAATGTGGAAAGAGAGGTCATATCGCAATATGTTTTCCAAGTACGCGTTTGTTTTTTAACAAATTTTCTTTTTTCCAAATATTCAAAATACTTTTTCATCTCCCCTGCCTCGCTTCTTTTGTAAGGCGCCAACATATCTGTCTTCCCGCCACAAAAAATGATATGGATTTTTTCCTCTTCGTGTCCACGGGCATATTCAAAAATATTATTAAAAGCGACCGCTAGATACGAACGGTATTCTAAATCTTCAAAAATGTCTTTGGGAATTCCATAGCCTAAGATGAGAAAAATTCCATCCATAAATTCTATTTATCACTTCTTTTTACATTTATGCGCAAATCCCCCGACTATTCTATCTGCGCAATATATAGCACGAAGGCAATAGATACCGTGAATTCTAAAACAAACTCAGAACCTGCCTTCGACCTGATCGGAGGATGACATGATAAAAACGATAGCCACGAATAATAAACAGCGTCTATTTCTTTCCCGTTTTTTTAATCACTCCCAAAAAGGCGTAAGCTAAAATACCGCCCGAAAGTGCGGTCAAAAGCTGTGGGTAGCTCATCATAATTGAAATATTCGAAGCTACCTTTGCGGAGACAAAATATCCTATCACGAAAGAACTTACGACCGATAAAAATGCAAATTTCACGAAGCTGGCAGCGACCACGCCTTTCCAATAAGATTTCTTATATAGTTTGGCAAAAATCAACACTAAAATAGCGTTGGAGAAAATTATAAAAGGCACCATCGGCAGAATTGCCGCAGGCAAAAGTCCTGTTACGGACGAAACGACGCTTGGGATAATTCCAATCATAATTGCCGCCGGGACTCCCAATAGAGCGGCCGAGATAAACAGTGCGGCATTTACCAAAGTTCCCGTAACAATCTGGATACCCAAGGCCGGCGCAAAGATAGCCACCGACAACAGGGCGATGAATTGCACAATTGATATGACCTGGCCCCTTGAATTCACAAGAGCCCCGCTTCGATCCAATACTTTTTCAGAAGCTATTTGTTCGTTTTTAATTTCTTCCATATGCTTGATTTATAAAAATAAAATATATGTGCCATGTCGCATTCCACATCAATCCTTGATTTCCACTTCCCTCTTTTTCTTAAAATATTTTGTATGACAGATCTTGTGAACATTTTCCTTGTCGCTCAAAAATTCTTCATACAGACCATTCACGATCGGACTTTGATGAGCAAGCCTAACTTTTTTCTCTTTATCAATAGAGTATAGCCCTGCCGCACGTTTTTTGCGGATCTCTCTGTCGGTAGGAAGAGGTTGTCCTCCACCGCCGATACAGCCCCCGGGGCACGCCATCACTTCCACATAATCATAAAGATGGGGGTTGTCCCTCAACTCACTCAGAATTTTTTGCGCGTTGGCGATTCCATTCACTACGGCCACCCTGACCTTTTGTCCGTCGATTTCCACTTCCGCTTTCTTCGTGCCCTCCATTCCGCGCACGGATTCAAATTCTATATTCTCCAATTCTTTTCCGGTAATCTCTTTGTAAGCCGTGCGAAGTGCCGACTCCATCACTCCTCCCGATGCGCCGTAAATCACCCCTGCGCCGGTCGCCAACCCCAGCGGATCGTCCATCTCTTCAGGTTCTATTTTCTTAAGATCGATTTTGTGATTGATAAAAAGTCGCGCCAGTTCCCGTGTCGTCAAAACATAATCGACCGGCCGCACACCGTCCACCAAAAGTTCCTCACGGGTGATTTCATATTTCTTGGAAACACACGGCATTACCGATACCACTACGATATCTTTAACATCAAGGCCTTCTTTTTCGGCGAAATAACTCTTGATAAGTCCGCCCAAAATGATATGAGGAGATCGGACGGTGGTCAGATTGGGAAGGTAATCCGAACGATAAAATTCTAGATATTTTACCCAAGCAGGACAGCAGGAAGTGAACATAGGCAGTGTGCCTTTATTTTTTATCCTCTCCAATAACTCGCGCGCTTCTTCGATGGTGGTCACATCCGCCGCCACCGAAGTATCGAAAACTTTATAGGCTCCCAGTTTTCGAATCGCCGCCGTCATCTGTCCCAACATATTTTCCCCCGGCTCCATCCCGAATTCTTCACCGATACTGGTACGGATGGCGGGAGCAAACTGGAAAATGACTTTCTTTGTCTTATCCTTGAGAGGATCCTCGACATTCTCAAATTCCCCCACAGCCTCAAACGCTCCTACGGGACAATGGATGATACACTGTCCGCAATAAATGCAATCTTTCTTCTCGTCCAAAGAAGGTTTCACTTGATAAAAAGTATCTTTCTGTCTTTTTTCCAGAAAACAGATTCCTTGCTTGCGGCAAATCTCGGTGCAATTACCGCAATCTATGCATTTGCCGCTATCAAAAATAAGAGAAGGTCCGAATTGATATACGGGATAGCCGGCTTTCCGATCGGGAAGCCTGCTGATTCCAACTTTGAATTTTTTAGCGAGTTCCAAAAGCCTGCAGTCGTGACTGATGACACAATCTTTACACTCTTCTCTGTGTTGAGCGAAAATGAGCTCCAGATTGGTCCGACGTGCACGCAAGATGTCCGGGGAGTCGGTAAGAATTTTCATCCCGTTTTCCACTTTCGTAGAGCAGGAGGTAAAGAGCCCTTTCTTGCCCTCAATCGAGACGAGACACATCCGACAACTGGCTTTGTTTTTTAGGTCGGAATGATAGCAAAGTGTCGGAATGAAAATCCCACTTCCTTTGGCGACATCCAAAACCGTCTCGCCCTCGCTCGCATCAATATCTTTTCCATCAATATTTAAGATGATTTTATTTTTGTTTTCCATCAAAGTATCTTATTTATTAAACTCCGGAAGGGGATTACAACGCTGCGCCCCATAGAGCAGAAACTGGCATTATCCAAAGTAAAAAAGAGGTCATCCAAAAATTCAAGATCCAACTTTCTCTCTTTGACCATTTCCGATATCCTGTAAACGCCCTCACGACAGGGGACACACTTATCGCAATTTTCCTCCAAGAAAAATTGCGCCCATTTCTGCATAAGCTCATAAGGGTCGGTTTTCACTTTATCAAAAACGATGATTGACGATGCACCGCGAATCGGCTGATCAAGCTCGGAAGAAAGTAATATTTCACCGGTAGCACCTCCGCCGACTTGAACAAAAAATTCGAAACTAGGCAAATTACCCGTCTTTTCCAGAACATCCTTCACTGAGATCTCTGCCGGAAATTCCCATACGCCTTCTTTTTTCACCGCTCCGCTCACACAGAAGAATTTAGTATTTTTGTACTCCCCTTTCATAATCTTCGCAACATGATAGAAGGTCTCGACGTTATTGATGAGTGTCGGAAGACCCCAGAGCCCCTTCTCGCCCGGAAAAGGCGGCTTTTTGCGGACGATCGGACGCCTGCCCTCGATCACCTCGCAAGCCGCAGTTTCTTCACCTCCCAGATATCCCCATTTTTTCTCAAAAATTACGACAGGCAAATCCTTACAAAGTTTTTCCAGCTTCGACTTAAACTTCTCATAATACACATGATTGAGATAAATATACGCAGTGCTGTGATCGATAGTCTCAAGCGCGATTTTGATTCCCTCCACCACTTCCTCGACATGATTATCCCAAAGATAAAGATCCTTGAAAACTGCCGGCTCGCCTTCCGAACTGTTACATATTATATATTTCTTACTCGCTTTCTGACTCTTCACCATCTCCCACTTGATGCCAGTCGGAAATCCGGCCCCGCCTCGCCCGGTCAGCTCCGATTCCTTAATCTTGGCAATCACGTCTAAATTTTTTGCCATATGAATATTTTTTATTTTAGTTATATCTTCTAATATTTACATTATACATTAAAATTTAAATTTGTTGAATAAAAAAAGAGCATATAGCTTGGTAACTATACACTTTTGAATTTTATGAGTGGGTATTTTTATACCGGTTCTTTTTCCACTTACCCCTACCAATACTCTTCGCCTTGTCGCTCCCAATACTCTTCGCTTTCCCACTCCGAGTATTCATCGTATTCATCATACTCTTCCTCTTCGTCCTGTTGCTCCCAAGAATCAGAAGCTTCTTTTCCCTGTTCATCTTCCATAGTGGAATATTGTCCACCAAAAGAAGTGTTTATTTTTTCATAAACTTTCCTGATACTTTCTTTATCATCAGGCTTTATTTTTTTTGCCTCACCCAGAAGCCTTACAAAAAGGTCTTGTTCTGGACAATCGCAAAAATCAAAAACAAGATAATAAAGATTTTCTAAGAGTCTTCCTTTTTCTAATGTTCTCTGTATAACTGGAAATAACACAGTTCCCCTCCTTGTTTAACGATTCTGTTTTTATTTTTTTAACCCTAAACTCTATCATAATGTTCTAAATATGTCAAGCCCCAACAAACGGGTACTATAAAGCAAGCCTCACACACGATAACGAATTCTTAAGGAACCCTAGCGGATTATCGAAGATTTCTTTATGCATAAAACGAGCTTCAAATTCTGCAACTATCTTAGGCAGTTTCTCCACGGTTACGTGATGATACATCCTTCTGATGAATGTCCTTAAGTTTGCCCAGATACCTTCTATCTCTGAAGTTAAACCGAACTCGAATTTCTTATGGATATCTCTTTTGTGTGTGAGCGGCCACCAGTTCTCGCATCCCGAGTATATGCTCCCGCCGTCGGTCTGGAGGGTAGAACCGGGTTTAACGTATTGATAGATGAGTTCCATCGCATCATGCTTATCTGGCGCCTTCTTCATTACCACTTGCAGTTTGATCCTTTTGTGTTTAATATCTTTCATTCCCATGATGAAAGCTTTTTTAACAAAAGCTTCGTCCATCTGGACTTTATCTTCCAAAATGACATCGAAATCTAGCTTCAGATTGTCTCTGAATAGCTCGTAATATCTTCTTGCCGTGGGGATGGATAACTCCGTCAGATTGCAAGCTTGTTGCACGTTCATCTTCTTCTGCCAACACCAGATGAGGGCATAAAGATCAACGATCGATATCTTCATCCCTTTGAGCCAAGTAACACTGGTCAGACTGAAACGATTGCGACATTTTCTGCATCGCCAGAGCTTGTTCTTTTTTAATTGCTGCACGTGCATAGCCCTGCCGCAACAGGGGCATTTCACTCTTTTGCCGAAGATGATCTTTTTGAGTTCTTTCCTGATTTGCTTTTCATCGGGAATCTGAGATAATGAGGATACAAAAGTCATAGACTTGATGTTAATTTTTATATTTGCATATATACATTATACATCGTCTGTGATTTTTGCTTTATTATACCCCAACAAACGCTAATCATAAAAAACTGCATTTAATCACTCATCTATGCGTGAGTAGTTTCAAGATTAACATCTAAAAGCAAGGCCCATGCAAGCCTTGCTTCTTAAATTCGAAAGAGCCTATTGGCTCTCCCCCAGCGTCAACGAGATTTCCTTTTCTTCTCCCCGATGATAAATCTTAAATTTAACCTCTTCCCCGGGTTTATGTTGGGCAATCAGCTTAGCCAAATTATTTTTGTCTTCAATCTTTTCTCCGTTCACCTCCAGAATGATATCATTTTCCACCAATCCGGCCTTGTCGGCGGGCGAACCGGGAACGATGGCCAAGTCCGTCATTTTCTCGCCACGACCAATGATGACTCCGTAGTCATAAGGAAGGTTATTTTCCTGCTGGATACCGCTGTCGATATTTATATAACGGACCCCCAGAAAAGCTTTAGCTTCCTTTTTGATAGTTCCTGATGATTTCGCTTCTTCGTAAGCCGGTTTGATTTCATTGATCGGAATGGCAAAGCCGATGCTCTGTGCGTCCGCCATTGCCACATTAACCCCGATTACATTGCCTTCGATGTCGAGTAGCGGTCCGCCGGAATTGCCGGGATTTACCGCAGCATCGGTCTGAATCAGGTTTTCCAACTCCTCATAGCCACTTGCCATCCCCCCTGCCGTGATAGAACGAGAGAGTCCGGAGATGATACCCTTACTCACTGTATTATCAAATTCGCCCAAAGCATAGCCGATAGCCACCGTAGTCTGTCCGACATTCAGACTGCCGGAATCTCCGAGACTCAAGAAGGGTAAATCCGTTTTATCTATCTTTAAAATAGCAATATCATTATTGGGGTCACGAGCAATCACCGTCGCTTCAATTTTCTCGTCTAAATGCTGATCATCTTTCAGGATAACCGTATATTTAGCGTTCTCTTCCTCTACTACATGTTTATTTGTAATTATGTAGCCGTCACCGGAAACGATAAATCCGCTCCCCGCTCCGATCTGCTGTTCTTCGGTACCATTTTGCACCTGCGAGGGGATTTGAAAATTGAAGAAATCGCGATAAGTCGTTTCATACTTCGGTACCTCTGCTGAAGCGATAATACTAACCACGGACGCCGATGCATTCTTGGCAACCTCAATGACCTGCGACTGTTCATCCACCACTTTAACCGGCTGGACGTTCCGAACGGTGCCGCTCTGGTATTTATTTTGCAATAAATAATCTACCGCTCCCACAACAAAAACACCGTTCAATACGAGCAGAAGGAAAATAAAAATCAAAGCAGGAAGTGGTCCTCTTTTCTTATTCTTTGGCTGCTGCTTGATGGATTTGTCCTCTGCCATATCTTCCTGCTGAAATTCAATTGCTGATGTATTCTTCAAATCTAAAGACGCATCTTTCTCGGAATCCGCCGTTATCTCAGGCATTTCTTCGTTGTTTTCCTTTTTTTTCTCTTCATTTTCCATATTTTTATCTTAAATGTTAATGGACTGTTTATCTTTAATACGGATATTTTTGATATTTTTTTCAAAAATCAGACAAAACGCTAAATGATGTCATTCCTGCGCAAATTTAATAATTCGCTAACATTTTTAACAAAATAGTTATTTTCATGCTTTAAAAAACAAATATATTTTGTCATTCCGAATTTTAGGGGCGCAATATCTTGTGCTCTCTGCTACCCCGGAATCCGGGAAAGATACCATGCTTGATAATAAAGTTATCTTTATGAATAACATTCACAATCGTTTATATATTCCCCGGATCCCTCTGACGAGTACGCCTTTAGGGATGACAAATTACAAGGAGTATTTGTTTCAATTAGAATTCTGTTTGTTAATTATTAAACCTGTACGATTCCAAAAAGAACCCCGCTCGCAAAAACGTTATTTTGTCAGCGAATTATCCGACTTGCACAAAAATAGCAAAACGCCAAAATGTTTCCCCCGAAATCGGAAGATATATTTTACGTTCTTAATGTCCATAAATATCCTGCCTCATAAACACTATTCTACGATTTCCAAAAGATGGATTTCGTAAGTCAAAGTGGAATCCGGAGGCACGCCCACCTTCCCGACGCTGCCGTAGCCGAGCTTCGGCTCTACGATGAGCTTTCTTTTTTCATTTTTTCTCATCCCGACCAGACCTTTTTCCCAGCCCTCGATATTTTCCCCTTTGCCGATAAAGACCCCGAGAGGTTCCATCTGGCTCATATTGGTCGCAAACACTTCACCATTCGCAAGTTTCCCCTCATAACGAATTAAAATGTAGTCGCCTTCCTGAACCTTGCGATCCCCCATACCATATTGCATCAATTCAACTGTCAACCCCGATACATTCTGGGGAACATCAGCCACCACATCGCCGGACCCGGTAGTAATCAAACTGGGTGTCTTGAGATTTTTTACAGCAAAAATGGTGAACGCCATCGAGATCGTCATACAAATAATGACAAAAATCTTTTTACTTCTGACCATACTGGTATTTTGTTAGATGTAAATTTTCCATAACACTTATATTCCAATCTCAGATAATCAATAAGTATCGTGCGAACAGATTAAAATAGACTGCCCTGCTTGAAAACTTTCTTTTCCTCCTGCGGGGAGCCGGGAATATTTATAATACTCTTTTCCATGAGCTCAAAGAAACATCGGGCACAAGCGCTCGTGTCTACCAGCGCATCGTGCGCGCCTTCGAAATCTTTACCAAAGAGTTTTATATACAGCTCTGAAAGCCGCGGCCATTTATACCCGCTGCCACCGGAAGATGGTATACGGCAAAAGTCTATCGACGACAACATAGTGCAGATACGCTCGGTCTGAAAAAGTTCGGTTTCCATCTTACCTCGTAAAAATTCCGCCCCCATAATTTTCTCGTCAAAACTCATATTATGCGCCACCAAAAGGTTCGCCTCGGCGATCCGCTCGGCGAATTCTTCCAGCACAAAACGCAAATCCTCCCCCTCGGCAAGGGCTTTCTCGTTGGTGATGCCGTGGACTTTCGCAGACTCGGACGGTATCAAAAAACTTTCAGGCTTGACGATGTGTGCACGCTCATCCAGCTTCTTACCGTTTTCATCATACAGAAGCCAGGCCAATTGTACCAGACGCGGCCAATTATCCAATTTGTCCACCGGTGCATTCCAATCGCGCGGTAATCCCGTAGTTTCGGTATCAAAGAATAGATACATAAAGATTCGGTAAACTTATTACCTACTCATTATAGGATAAATTTGATAAAAATGGAAATGGAGTTATTAAATAATGTCATTGCGAGAAGGAAGCACTGCGACAACGTGGCAATCCCATGAGAAAATTCATGAAAGCATTACATGGTGTCTATCGTACAGAGGTCCGGGATCGCCGCGTCGGAGCACCTCCTCGCAATGACAGATAAAGTCTTTTTTCAATTTGCAATCAAAAAAAGTCCGACCGCAATGGCCGAACCTAAAAGGAAACTTCTACCAGAGGCTAGCCCGTAATCTCCGCCTTTTTTTCGTCCAATTTTTCCGCTTCACTCTCTCTATCAATCTTGTCCACGATATTATTGAGCTGCCTCGTACGCGTCGTAGAAACAGACTCGTATTGTTTCGCAGCCGAGCCGATGCGCTCGCCTAATTTATCAAACTCAATATTGTATTTTCCGAATTCTTCTTTAAACTTTGCTATCAATCCTACCAGGCGGCGCAAATCCTCCTGGACACAGAAATTGTTATAGGATTGGCGTATCATCCGCGTGATAGCCGCAAAAGAGAAAGGTCCGGCGATAATGACTTTCTTGCGCATCGCCTCCTCGGAAATATCCGAGAGCTGATCACAAATCACCGAGAAAACCATCTCATTAGGTACGAAAAGAATAACAAAGTCCAGAGTCTTTTCTTCAGGATTGATGTAATCGCGGCTCGTTACCTGCTTAATCTTCTCTTTGACATCCTTGGCAAACTGAGTCATATACAAATTCCTCTCGTCCTTATCTTTCGCCTCTTGATACTTTACCAGCGCCTGATAGGGGAATTTCACATCAATGTTCACCTTACTGCCGTCCGGCAATTTGATAGTGAGATCGGGACGATTGATATTGGTTTCTTGGCGCACGTTCACCGTGTAATCGTCGCCCTTGCGAAAACCCAGCATCTTGAGAATATTTTCCGCCACCTCTTCACCGTATTTCCCGCGCAGCTGATTATTGGAAAGAACTTTTTTGAGGTCCTCAGTGGAATGCCGAAGATCCTTCGCCGCATCCCTATGTTCCTCAACAACCGTCTTGAGATTGGCAAATTCCCCGATGCGCTCCTTCTCTGTCTCCTCCAGACGACGATTGTTCTTGTTGAGCTCCTCGTCGATTTTGCCCACCAGTTCACGGATAATATCCTTGCGGCTGTCCACATATTGTTCGTTCCGGCGCATCTTCTCTTCACTTATCTCAAAAAACCGCTCTCTCTCCTTCTTGAGACTCTCTTCCATCTTGCGCGTATTCTCCTCGGCGATACGACCGTTTAGAAGAGCCAGATAATCCCCGATCTTATTTTTGAAGATCAGAATCAAAATCACCAGCGAAAGCACCGTCCCGACAATGGTGATTAATATTTCTGCGATTTGCATATGGACAAAATTACTGCTTAATAAGCTTATTATAACACTTTGGGGGTAAAATAAAAGAGTTACCATCTTAATGCACAAAAAAAGATGCGGAATAAGTTTTTCTTATTCGGCATCGACGTTTTTCATTTATTGTTTTACCATAATCCGAATTAAACCAACTCGAATTTGATATAACCACTGTTCATTGTTTCTACATCTAATTTTGCCGCCTTTCTGTGTTCATCGAAGGCTCTGGGATGTAATAACAATACGGTATCCAGGTCTCCTACCGATCTATCAGATTCGAATCCGCTACACCGACAATAGAAATCCAACACTCGGGACATCATTTGTCTTCTTCCCTTAAGCGAATCATCGTAAGGGTTGGTTAACATAAAATCTACATCATCGACGTACCTTACCGAAAAGCCATCGGCGCACAGAAAAGGAATTACCGGTTCTCCTTCCAGAGCACGGTAGGACAGTTTGATATGCTGCCTATCACCCTCTTCTGCGAAACGTTTTACCAGCCCACCCTCGTCATAACGAGCAAGAATATGGTCTAATTTTGTAAAAAGACAGTATTGAATCATTTCATCCTCAAAATTCTGAGGAAGCTCGTTACCACTATACCCATTCTTAAACCAAATCTCTAGGTCTTGCGTAGACCTATATTCCTTCTCGCCGGAGAAAATTGTTTCTTTTGCCTGAAGAGTATAGTCCTCTCCGCCAAGCACAGGATGATCGATGTACGATACGGTATAGCTGGAAGCAGAAGCTGCTGACGTTAACAGCGTTGCACCAGATGTACATAAAATTAATATTAACAACAGGTTTCCTGCTGATATTTTTTCTCTTTTCATGGTTAACACCTTTTGAGATATCAACCACCCCGCGAAAGACACCTCCCAAAGTGTCATATTTTCGCTATGACAGACTAACATATAACGAATATTTGTCAACAGATATTCGTTACAATGCATATTTATGGTTTCAACGGTTACCTAAGATATCAAAAAACAGGGTGCATATTCCCTACCGATTCGAAATGATAATTCAAAAAAGATTATATTTAAACAACAAAAATCACTTGAATTCCCCTATCCAACTCGCAGCAATGCCGAAAGCAACCGAGACGTTGAGAGATTCTTTGCTACCCCGCATAGGAATTTCGATACATTTGTCCGAGCGTGCAAGCAAAGATTTCTTAACTCCCGTCACTTCATTGCCGATAATAAGCGCCAAAGGAAACTTCGGTTTGAATTTAATATAATTGACACTCTGTGGTGTAAGCTCCAGAGAGACGATCTTAAAACCCTGCGCTTTAAGTTCATCCACCAACCGCCAGGACTGTTTGCGATATTCCCAAGGTACGGTCTTCTCCGCCCCCAATGCCACTTTGGAAAGTTTCTCATCAGTCTTGTCTCGTCCCGGCCGCCCGGTGATGCCGCAGAGATAAATCCGGTCTACGCCAACCGCATCCGCAGTGCGAAAAACAGAGCCTACGTTGAATAAGCTCCGGATATCATCACAAATAATTACGAATTTATCCATTAGAAATAAACTATATTATTATCAGTCCCCACACACTTTATTACATCCCCATCATTTTGCGCGCCAGATCTTCATATTCTTTCCGCTCCTGCGGAGACATCTTGCGCATCCTTTCCATCAGTTTCGTCTGATCGATGGCAGTCATATTATTGCCGGGCTCGATTCCACCGAGAAGCCGCTTCATCTTTTCTGCCATCTCTTGCTGTTCCTCATAGCTCATATTCTTGATCCGCTCCATCGCAGCGCGCGCCGAATCCTTCTGCGGACCGTCCGGGATGTCCTTGAGTTGCTTTTCGATTGCCATATCCAAAACTTTCTGTCCGGTCTTGGTTTGAGCCACTTTCATTGCGCCTTTTTGAACAGTTCTTTTGATTGAATCTTTAATTCCCATATTTTTATAGTTATGATTTATATTACTTCGAACCCTTATAATTTAACATAAAAAGCGAGAAAGAGGCAATAGTGTGTGAATCAGTGATTTTTCCACTGCGTATAAGATCTGGGACTTCAGAAATTTTCACTTTAAATACTTTCAGATCGCTTTCTCTCTCAACAACGTCCAACTCTTGCTCTCCCAAGATCAAATCTTCCGCTACAAAAATTATCCCCTTCTGATTCGAGCGTCCCTTGGATGCCTCAATATATCCAAGTTTGTGATATTTTTTGGCGGTAATACCCATTTCCTCCTTGAGCTCTCTCTTGGCTGCTTGAAGAGGTGTTTCACCATCTTCGATACCACCCATCGGAATCTCGATAATTCTTTTGCGCAAAGCATACCTATCCATCTCCTCCAGATAGATATCTTCACCATCTATCGCAATTATCGCCACGAAGTCATGCGAATCGAGAAGATAGTACCTTCCTATTCCGCCATCCGAAAGACGAAAATCCTCCGCCACGACGCTAAAATATTTATTCTTATGCACCACCGAACTTTTTATAATATCCCATTTTTTCATTTGTCTGTAATAAAATTGATTATCCCCATTTATCTGTCATTTGAGGTACCCCGAAGAATCCCGTTATGCCCCGCGTGGTACTGGATGAGAAACAGACTATTTATAAACAAAATACCACGATTTGTCATTTCGAACGGATGTGAGAAATCTGGGAAATGCACGATATCTATACAAATATTATCTTATTAAGGATAACCTCTCAACATCATCGCATCTTTCCCAGATTCCTCACTCACAGTAGCTCGTATCGGAATGACGAGAATAACTTGCCACGACATCAATCAGATTCTTCCTGCTATCTGTCATCCTGAGATACCCCAAAGAATCCCGTTATGTCCCGCGTAGTAACGGGATCCTTCATTTCACTATCGCTACATTCAGGATGACATCCGACACCTATTCGAATCAAATTCTCCCCGATAACAAATCCTCCTCGAATTCCTGTACGCCTTTGAAACTATCCGGATATTTTTCAATGTCCGGAAAGTCCAGATCCATAATTTTGCCATAGATAATTTCTATCAGCTTCCTCAGCCGTGCCACGTCCTCGGATCTTATTTCCAAATCCAGACGTACCATTCCGCCCTCCAGGGAGGAAATAAAATCGATGCCGCCACTCACTACCTCGGCACGATGGAAGCTGCGGGAATTCTCGATGAGTATCTTGTAAAAGATCAGCTGATTCTTGTATTCATAAGCCTTCACTTTGAGATATTCGTCGCTGGGCTGCCAGGAGGCGAAAGGCTTCCCCGTTTTATAATCGTAAACTTTGCAAATTTTAGATTTCTCATCTTCCCAAGCGACGCGATCTATCTTTCCCGTGATGGGACATTCGCCCACTACCACCCCCTCGCTCTTGAAATCCGTTTCCACCAGATCCAGTACATCGAAAACATCGACATTCTCGTCATAATATGATCCGAGTTCATCTTTTCCCTTTTCCAGCTTTTCCGCGAAGTCTTTCTTGTTGAGTCCTTGGAAATGCAGCTTCTCTTCAAAGATATCTTGCAATTCGGATGATTCCGGCAACTTTTCCCTCTCCTTGAAGCGTTTGTAGAATTCCCGGAAACTCTCATGGATCGCAGTTCCGTAACTGGAAGCCGGACTTTTGGCGCCGGGAAAATGTAGCAGGTTGCTCTCCAGAAAATTCGCCGGTCCGCCTTTGGTAACGTTAAGGAAATTATTGAGATGAGTGACACTGAGTTTGTAATCTTCAAGCACCGATTTCAAAAGTTCTTCCTCGTCCACATTCTTGATCTCATAGTGTCTAATCTCCTCCCGAAAAGATATGATTTCCTCCGCCGTGCGGATGGTTTCCGTCTCCATCGCCTCGATTTCCGAAGTTGCCAGATCCGGATCAAGGAAACGCAACCGGTCGGAATTTCTTTTTTCGCCCTCGTCGGAACAATAGTTGGTGAGATAGAGCCGGCTTTTGGCGCGCGTCACCGCCACAAAGAATAGCCTAACCTTGTCATCGATATCGTCCTTTTCCGCGGAGAGAGGAATATTTTCCGGCAGAGAAAGTTTGCCGCCATTGCGGTCCTTCATCCACGATTTCTCGTTGCAATTGATAATGAATACCGTGTCAAATTCCAGCCCCTTGGCCTTGTGCGCGGTGAGCAGCGCGACGGCATTCTTGCCCTTGCTCAAACGGTGAGTCTTGTAAATCGAGAGTTTATGCGTCTCGTGCAAATCCAAGAAATCTATCAGATCTTTCAGGTACAAGGTCTCCCGAGTGCGATACTCGCGAAGCTTGCCGAAAAGGGATTGCAGATCAAAAAGATATTCGAGATATTCCAGACGATCATCGTCGAATTTACCTTTGGAAAAATAATATTCTTTGAAACCGCTCACATAGGCCACGCCATCGATTTTGGCAGAGCCGGTAATGAGATCCAAAACCTCTTCCATTGTCCGGCGTTTCGCCTCGGTGCCGAGAGCGATTAGAAATTCCGCAATCAGTTTAGGTTTGCCACCGAAGTCAAGCATCATCTCCAGCCAGTTATTGCTCCGGCTCTTGTGCGCTTGCGATGATATTTTCCAGATATCGAGTCGGTCAAGCTCCAGAAAAGGAAACGCCAGGATGTCCGGCAAATATTCGTCCGCTTCCTCCGTTCTTTTCGAATTGAGAGAATCGACGAAGCGAGCAAGTGTGATGATTTCCCGGATATGTTTTTCTTCCAGAATATTCTTGTTGCGTTCGTAAGAAACCGGAATATCATAATAGTTGGCAAGGACCGCCAACTGTTCCAAGTTGCTGTGTTTGCGCGAGATAACTGCGATTTCTTCTTCGGGATTCTCTGCGCGCAATCGCTTGATCTCTTCCGCTATAAAGATATATTCTTCGATCTTGGTCAGGAATTCTTTCTGTGAAATGCACCCTCCCGAGCTTTTCATCCGCGCGGCGATAAGATCCTTTATGATGCTACCGTCTTTCTTCGTCAACCGATCTTCCGCTCGCTCGATCACGCTCTTGGAGTAATCGAGTATTTCCTGCGTCGAACGATAATTATGCGTGAGTACGACTTTCTTCACCTCTCGATATTTTTCCAGAAACTCGCTGAAATTCCGCAGACTGGCACCTTGGAATTTGTAAATAGACTGGTCGTCATCCCCCACCACCAAAACGTTCGGACTACCTTCGTTCACCTCAGTATTAAGCACAGCATCCAAGAGCCGCATCTGAGCGCCGTTCGTATCCTGGAATTCATCCACCAGAGCATACAGATATTTTTCTTGGAGTTCATAACGAAGCTCGGCATTTTTTTCCAGCTCCTGCACCGTGTCCAAAATCATATCGGCAAAATCATAAAAACCCTCCTTGTGGATCCGGTCCTGATATTCCTTATAGACCTTCGCCAAATCCGACAATTCCTTATTGTGAAAGCTACTGGCAAGCAGCCATTTGCCTGCCGCGTTTTTCTTGAGATAATTTTTCTTCCACGCCGTAATCGGTTTGGTCTTGGATTTTTTCTCTTCCGTCTCTTCTACCTCGGCAATGGCCTGGCCCAGACTTTCCAAAATAGTATTTTTCAAAGGAGGATAATCATCAAGAGGATGCTCACGCCTAGAAACCGAAATCGCCGCGATGTCCGCCTGCAGCTGTTCCAGATCCGCGAGCATACCGAGTGATATTCTAGAGATAAAAACTTTACCGATAAATTTATTCGCTTCGTCCTCGAAATCTTTGTTCTCCGCAATGAGCGATTCGAACTCCTCGGGAGAAAGTCCGCCCTTTTTAATGTCGTCGATACGGGAAATGATATCCCGCAGATAGGTATAGCCCTGCTCGGGATGATAGCTGCGGAGGCGACTGCTCCATTTGAGATTCTTGATGATATCCTCGATTATTTCCGTCTTCGTGATTTCATCTATCGGCGCATAAATAGCGCCCTCGTAAAAACATTCCGGATGGCGATTGATAATCTCGGAGCCGAAACTGTGGAAGGTATGGATAGCGACTTTATAAGCATCCTTGCCGATCAGTCCAGCCAGCCTTTCGCGCATATTCTTCGCCGCAGCGTCAGTAAAAGTGAGGCAGAGGATATCTTCCGCATCCGCAGTCCCCTGGCGCAAAATATTGGCGATTCTCAACCCCAGAAGCTCGGTCTTGCCCGACCCCGGCCCGGCAATCACCATCACCGGCCCCTCGATGGCATCTACGGCCTCTTTTTGCTGCTCATTAAGATTGGCATATCTTTTTTCAAAATTGGACATATAAATAAGTTATTTATTGCTGTCTATATTATAGCAAGGTCACCAGGGTTTTACCAATAGCAAAAAACAGCACGAAATTCTATATGGAGTAGCGGGTTTCAACCCGCGCTGCTATCCTAAGCCGAAAAACAAACTTTATACATTTATAATTCCTATGTGGGATAACCGCGCAGACTGAAGTCTGCTACTCCGTGTATAAAAACGTATAAAAAAAAGAAAACGCAAAAATTGCGCTTCTTTCTAAAAAACATAATAAATTCTAAAATCTCCCCCCGCGAATAATCGAAATCACCAACCCCACACCAAGCACGGCGGCGAAAATAAATCCTACGATTCCGAAGGCGGAGTAACCGAAAATAAACGGCCCCTTGTCCATACTCATCACGAAGGAAGAGCCTATAATCATCGAAGATATTATTAGAGAGAAAGATAGTCGGTTGCTGGCCCGGTCGATAGTGGCGTCCATCTTCTCCAAACCTCGATGTTCCAATCCGATATAGAGCTTGCCCGCCTTCAAGCTCTTAAAAAGCCAGTCGACATTGTCCGGGATTTTTTTTATCATGCCCATGGAATTTTCCAAAAATCCGGCGCCGCCCTTGATGATACGATCGGGCGAATATTTTTTACGTATGAGATTCCGCACGAACGGCTGGATATGCTCCACCACGTTAAATTCAGGATCCAAGCTGCGCGCCGTACCCTCTGCGGTGATCAGTGTCTTGAAAAGCAAAGCGAATTCACTGGGGATGCGGATATTATTTTTGCGTATGACTTCCATCACATCGGTAAGGATCTTTCCCACCTCGAGTTCTCGCAAGTCTAAACCATAATAGCGGTCAATCAAAAGATTGATTTCTCTCTTAATCTTTTTCGTATCCACATCAGGACCGATAATGTCCATCTTCTCTAGCCCTCTGACGATCCCCTCCGCATCAAATTTGGTAAGTGACATCAAGACATCGGAAAGTTCATCCATCGTGTCACGATCAATCCTTCCCACCATACCGAAATCAATGAGGGCGATCACATTGCCGGGCAAAACAAAAACATTGCCGGGATGCAGATCTCCGTGAAAAAATCCATCATCAAAGATCTGCTTGAGCGCCATATCCATTCCGTTGGCAGCTATAGCATGTTTGTCAAAGTCCTCACCCTTAAACCTCGACAACAAACTTATTTTTGTGCCCGCAATAAAATCAGTGACCAAAACTTTCTTACTAGTAAATTCGCGATAGACCTTGGGGATATTAACTGTGGTCGATCCCTCGAAATTGGAAGCGAACTTCTCTGCGTTCTTAGCCTCCAGCGAAAAATCCAGTTCCTCACGTATTGTCTCGGCGAATTCGTCCACAAATTCTTTGGGGCTATAAGAAACCCCCTTGAACCACTTGCCCTCCAAAAGATCCACCAACTCATAAAGGATAGAGATGTCTTTTTCCACAACAGCGACAATCCCCGGCCGCTGTACTTTTACAGCCACTACCTCGCCACTCTTTAATTTCGCCTTGTGGACCTGGCTGAGCGATGCCGCCGCTAGAGGTTTATCATTGAATGATAAAAAAAGTTCTTTGACCGGACTTTTCAATTCCCGTTCGATTTGCTTTTTGATAATTTCCGCAGGCAAGGTAGTTATCCTGTCTTGCAATTTGCTGAGTTCCTCAATCAGCTCCGGACTGGCAAGATCGGGATGGGTGCTAAGGACCTGTCCCAACTTGATGAAAGTCGGCCCCAGTTCTTCCAACGCCATACGCACTCTTTCTTCAAAAGTGAATCGTTCCAGTTTGGTCTCCTCTTTTTTTCTCAGGAAAAACCTATTACTGATTTCCAGATATTTTTCCATCTGTGGCTGATCAAAAATATAGCCCAGTCCGTGTCTGACGAGAACCTTCACGATCTCACGGCTACGTTTCAAATTTTTGTATGTTTCTTTTATTTTTGCCATATTTTTATTTTATCACAAAGACAGTTCTTACAGAATCAGAAGGACTGTTCTTACTCATATCTTATACACGATAACATTTGAAAAATCCCTGTCATTCTGAGGTAATCCGAAGAATCCAGTTTTTTCCTGCGCATCCTTCCCCCTGTTCAGAACGACACTCCCGTTATCTCTCTCTGCTGAAATATTTATCACTCGCTTTTTTTAAAAAGCGAGCGATAAGAATTCCAGACTACTTCTTAGCCTCCGGTTTCTTATTTTCGAGTTTCTTGCTCAGCTCATCAATTTTCTTCTCCAAGGCCACAAGATCTTTCTTACTCGGAATGTTAGTCTTCGTCATAATTTCTTTCACAGTCTTGTCCACTTTGTTTTCCATTTCTTTTCTGCTCTTCTCGATATTGTCCATCACTTTCTTCGCCAACACTGCGCCTTCTTTTTCTGACACTTCGCCCTCCCTGACCAATTCATCTACCAATTTCCCGGCCTTCTCCTGAGTAAGAGAGGCAAGACCCAAACCGGAAAGAATCACTTTTTCCAAAAGTCCTTTTTTCATAGTACACCTCCTTTCTTAATGCTTATAGATACTTGTATTATACGCTTTTTAAAACTACTATCAAATTTTTGACTTTCGCTCCTAAGTGGATATAATATATTCATAATCAGATAATCTAAAACTATGCCATCTTGCCAAGAATGCAATTCTCCGATTCCAACCGAAGACGAGATGCCGGAAATCGGAGACATCCTTATCTGCCCCACCTGCGGAGCTGAACACGAAGTCATTTCCGAAGATCCGCTACAACTGGAACTGATAGAGGAAGAGAAATAATAAAAAGACACCCTATAAAAGTCATAAGACTCTAAGGGTGTTTTTTGTTTTATAACAAGTCTTCAAATTATTCCACCTCTGCCCCGGTTTGATAATAATCAAACTCGACTTGATTGATTGATATCACGTGGTTCCAGGCGTATTGATGTTTGTTGAATACGGAGACGGAAGGAACTCTTCTTTTTTTAGGTCCTTCTATCAGGTAGACATCATTATCATTTTTCAATCTGACAAGATTGGAAGCAGGATAGCTTTCCATTTCGTTTTGAGATATGACCTGGACATCCTCCCATTTGTTGTTGTAAGAATTGAAGATATCTGCAGTGGGGATGTGTTTGCGGATTCCTTCGGGA
This sequence comes from Minisyncoccota bacterium, assembly GCA_028690055.1. Lineage (GTDB taxonomy): Bacteria > Patescibacteriota > Minisyncoccia > JAHIHE01 > JAGLIN01 > STD2-77. The sequence goes on from JAQVBZ010000020.1 coordinate 23,513, forward strand.
GTGAAATAATAGACAGCTTCCTTGCCTGTTTCTCTGATGAGATGAGCTTCTTGGTATTTATCCATAACACTTTGGTCTACATCTTTGATATCGTTCCAGCTGAAACCATAGTTAAGAAAGATATCAGGATTGGGAATATGACGTTTAGTGCCATTGGTCACCAGATAGACTTTGAGATCATCCATGAGACGGATAAGATTGTCTTCGATATCTTTAAGAGCGGTCAGTATCTCTTCGGTGGTAGTCTGGACTTCTGTCCATTGGTATCCCAGTTGTTCGAATTGTTCAGGGGTACTGATCCATTTCTTCTCACCATTCACGATGACATATGTCTTGGGAGAATCGGGAAGTTTGATAAGGGTGCCATCGGGTAAGTTGCCGTTATCCGTAATGTTCTTGTAAGTGGCGGTAAGAGTGATGGCTGAGGAAGGCATTGCGACTGTGGTAGTAGCTGAATTTATGTCTGCGACGTAAGAAGTGTTCCCTGCCCATCTGCTGAATATTTCGCCGGTAGGAGGGGTGTCGGCTTTGATGATTACTTGTGTGTCGGGGGCGTAAGAACCGTTTCCAGAACCGTTAGTTACGGTAAGCAGATATTCACTTTGGGCAATAACCCTGTATGTAGCGGTAAGAGTGATGGCTTTATCGGGCATCGTTAACGTAGTAATGGAAGAAATCGTGCTAGAAAGATATTGTGTGTCCCCCGTCCATTTGTCAAAGGTAATCTTGGAAGAAACAGGAGTGTTGGCTATTACGGTTACTTGCGTTCCCGAAGTGTAATAACCCTTGCCATCACCGTTGATTACAGTGAGGGCATAGGTGGGGATGGATATATCTTTGTATGTGGCAGTAAGGGCAATGGCGAAGGCAGGTATCGTTATTGTCGTAGTCGCGGAATTAACGTCGGCAATATATGACGTGTTGCCTGTCCATTTATCAAATATCTTCCCCGTTGCAGGAGCGTTGGCGGTGATAGTTACCTGTGTGCCGGGAGCATAAGAACCCTTGCCATCACCGTTGGTTATGATAAGGGGGTAGGTGGTGACTTCGAGAGAAGAGTCGGGATTATCAGAAGATATATCCGGAATAACAATATCGCCAATCGGACAAACAGTAGAGCTTCCCATCGTAGCTCCACCCGTATAGATATCACCCTTGGTGAATCCGGTTATACTATTACCAAAGATAGAGTTGTTGCTACATCCGCTTCCTTCGTAAATACCGTAGGTCATACGCTCAGATGTATCAGAGACGGTGTTGCTACAAATGTTAGCGTTCTTTATACCGGCTATTGAGATTCCGGGAGATGAGCTACCGGAAGAAACATTTTTTAGGGTATTATTTGAGATTGCTATATCTCCGTTAGTATGTCCATTGACGTCCAAATAGATACCACCTCTTGCTACGTTTTCAAAAGTATTATCGGAAATTTGGATATTTGTTCCTTCCATATAAAACTTAATAGAAACTCCGACCTCCGTAATATTACTGAAACTATTTCCGCTTATTATAATATTTTTAAAAGCTTCTGGCATTTGGTCAGAAAAATTAATCCCATACCGCCCTCCCACCTGACGATTATTTACGATGATAAGAGTATCGCTTACTCCGCCTGTTCCGGTTCCGTATCCTCTGTAAGTAAAAGACGCAGTACTTCCTTCGGTATAATTGTCCTTAATTATATGAGTTCCTCCATTAACACTACCGCGCCTTATAACTGCGCCATACCCTCCATATATTTCGTTATCAGAAAATGTTGACTGTTCTGAACCGTCAGCAAAGGCATAAAAATTAGCAGTCGGATAAACTTTGTTTTTAGTTACCGTATAATCAATGACTACATTATGGGCATCAATAACATTAGCACCATTGATACTTGCTCCTTTGAAAGTATTACCCGTAATAAGCACATCACGGATCAGGCCTTTACGCTCCGATTCATTTCCAGTAACAGCGTGGCGACAATTTTCAACATAATTATCAGCTACATACGCAAAAGCGGTAGAATCCCATATTCCTATTCCGTAACCACTTCCAGAAAGAATACAATTACGGATTTCATTTTTCTCCACCCTTATATCGAAACTGGAATAAAAAGAAACTGCAGACATACCGCTATCTGAAAACCAAGAATTGGTTACAGAAGAATTGATGCCATATAATATACCTAAAGACTCGTGCATCGTCGTAGCGCCACTGTCATGAAATCGAATATTATCAACATGTATCTCAACAGGACGATATATGTCCGCTTGAGGACTTTGGGTAAGACTATAATCTCGAAGAAGAGGCTGATTCAACGTTACAACATTACCACTAACACTTTTTATCAGATACATCTCTCCCGTGGGTTGATCGGGATAATCCAGAGGACACCACTGCACATCCTTCCAAATTTTTATAAGATCACCGGAAATAACTTGAGAGGCATCGGTCAATATTACCTGAGAATCGCCTTTTTTAGCGTTTGCACCAAACCTCCTATTGGCAATAAAAGAACCCATGAAATGTACATCGGCAGCACGAGCGGCTGGCGCTTGCAAATAAAAGTTAACAGTCCCCTCGCCGATCAAACTCAAACTTTTACCCTTTTGATAAATCTGTTTTGTTAGATAATATTCCCCGGCGGGGACAACCACAGTATCCCCGTTTGCGGCCTTGTCCAGAGCTGATTGGATAGCAACATCGTTATTACCGCTAACTCTGATGGTTGCAGCTTCAACTGTCTGCCCTCTCAGTCCAAAAAAGAATATTACCAAGGCAATCATTATGAGATTCTTCTGTTTTCTTTCCATAGTTCTAATTAATTTAAAAAATATTACCTACCCTTTATTCATCCCAGAAACTGTCTAATCTACAAAAATCTTCTCTATCTCCACAATAATCGAGTAGGAAATCAGAACAACGATAAGCCCCAAGAGGGCACCGGTGACAATCTTCTTTCCCAAGGCGGCCTTCTGCTCGTCTCCGGAAGAAGTTATATAAACGATCCCTCCGATGATAATAATCAAGAAGCCCAGTCCGCCGGCAATGGAGAGAAGCCATTGGAGAAAATTAGTAACCAGTCCGGTAAAACTATCTGTTTGAAGAGGGTTCAGGATTCTGGATGTGATGGGTATCTTTTTGTAGGTGGCAATCAGCGAAACGGATTGATCGGGAACGGTGACTAAAGCGGTGGCGGAAGTAACATCGGAAAGATATGCCGTGTCACCTATCCATTTATCAAAGACCCTGCCTTGGACGGGTGTGTCGGCCGTAATACTGACCGCTTGTCCTCGAGTATATGCCCCTGAACCGGAACCACCTTTGATAGTAAGTACGGGAGGAGTGGAAACGGGGGTATCGGCAGGAGGAGTGGGGTTGGTAGGAGAAATGGGACTAGTTTCCTCAAAAGGGGAAGATCCACTGCCGGGATTGCCCGGCATCTCAGACTGAGGAGATGTTCCTGAAAGACTGGCTTCTCGGGTATTTCCATATACACCGATGTTTATTCTACCACCGTTGTTTTGAGGTTCATTAGAAAAAGAGCTGGAAGAATAACCGGCATCAATACAAGGAGAAGAGACGGAATCGGTTATCCAAGAAGAACCATTCCATCTGCCGGCTTTGGACTGAAGATGAT
>JAQVBZ010000021.1 GCA_028690055.1 Minisyncoccota bacterium
GTTCCGCCAGGAGCATCGCTGGGTAGCTAAGTCTATAAGAGATAAGCGCTGAAAGCATCTAAGCACGAAACTCGCCCCGAGATTAGATTTCGTCATAGACTCCTAGAAGACGACTAGGTTGATAGGGCGCAGGTGTAAGCATAGCAATGTGTTTAGCCGAGCGCTACTAATAAGTCAATGTTTTTTTGATGCACAATTATAATCCGCAAGGATTGTAGTTGCAACGTCAACTGGCAATTAATGTTTGTCAGACGTCCATATAGAATTTACCCTCTAAATTCAATTCAAAGAAAATTTGCTATTTTTCCGGTGATTTTAGCAACGAGGAAATACCTGATCCCATCCCGAACTCAGAAGTCAAGCTCGTTAGCGCCGATGGTACTTACCCTGTACGGGGTTGGGAGAGTAGGTCATTGCCGGTTTTTTTTGTGCTTTGAAAAGGCTTGACAGATGTCGTAAAGTGTACTATAATATACAGTTACGATAGAAATCTGAGGTTATTTAAAAACAAAATCATATTTGACTTAAAAATTCAATTGTAAAATTTTTTGCAGTTGAGTTCTTAGGTCAAATATAAAAAATAGGAAGGTGAAAAAAAATGAGTAATAAAGAAATAATAGGGTTGATTTTTGCACTGCTGGTTATTAGCAGTACCTGCGTATTGATTGATAATCAAGAAAAACAGCAGGATGAGCTTCGGCAAACCGCATTAGTTGCATTTGACAGACTACAAAACGACAAGGATCTTACTGTACCCCAGGCAGAGACCTGCGCTGGAGAAATCCACCGCGCGGTCAGAAATCACGCCATAACCTACCAAGAACTGGGCGTGGGTAGTTATTTCACCATCGAAGAGATGGTGAAACATATCGGATGGGGTTGGAAGGACTGTAAGATTGTAAGAAGTAATTGAGGAAGATTATTTTTAACTTCCTCACATTTTCCAAGCCCACAAACACTTGCGGTTTTGGAAAAGAAAACAACGGATGTAAAAGTCTGTTGTTTTTTTGTGCATTCTGGAGTAGCAGGTTTCAACCTGCGCGCAGTTAAGGACGATATTATCGCTTGGGACAGCCGCGCGGGATAAATCCCGCTACTCCATCTCGCATCTGCGGGAGTGGGTATTTACCCGCTCCTTAAGGTTCTAAATCTCGCTGGTTATGTTCATTAAGATGAATTGTGCGAATGCGAGTAAGGTATTGTGACGATAAGATTATATAGTAATGCTGTGAAATTTAACCAAAAATAGCAGGTTTAAACCTGCTCCCGCGGATACGTAGTTCCATGTTGCCAAATAAAATGTTATTTTTGATGTCTCTGTTTATTTGACCATAATTTCTTAAAAATATATAATCAGTATGTAATTATCTATCAAAAATAAAAAATGAATAGCGCACAAAGAGCTTTTAAGAAATTGACTATAATTCTGATTACCTTGTCTATCATCGGGGTTATTGTCTATGTCATTTTTAAGCCGGACACGCCCAAATGTTCCAACGGAATCCTTGATGTCGGAGAGGAACAGGTCGACTGCGGAGGTTTTTGTGCGAAGGTTTGTCCGATTCCAGGCAGACCCGCCGGCGTGAAGGACATTAAAATCAATTGGACACAATTCGTGGAAGACGGTAGGAATAATTATGATTTTGTCACTAGCATTACCAATCAGAATACGAGCTGGGGCGTGGCAAGCGTCGATTATATTTTTACTTATTATGACAAGAGTGGGGAAGAGCTGGGGACGAGAGAGGGGACGACTTCTATATCGCCGCGCGGGGATTACACAGATGTGTCGCTCAAATATCTCATTGAAGATAACGTGGAATCCAATATTGCTATCGACCGTGTTGACCTTGATTTGTCTAATTTTATTTGGAAGGAAGTGTCTGGCAAAGACGATATTGCGGATGAAGATGACTATGCCAATCTGAACGAGAATATAGTACAGATTTTGGATAAGAATTTTGAAATGAACCCTAATTTGAAGATGTATGTGGTGACAGGGAAGACAAAAAATAATTCTGTCTATGATTTTGTTAGAGTGGGTATCAACACGGTGCTTTTCGGTACGGACGGTAAAGTGGTGGCTGTGGGTCAGACTGAGCAATTAACGATGATTGCCGGTGATGGGTGGGGTTTTCAGATAATGTTCCCTAATCTCAAGGGAAAACTTTCGGATGTGGCAAAAGTCGATATCAGAGCTGAAACGGATGTTTTTGATAAGAACAACTTTATGAGGGATTATCGGGCAACGCAGCTATATGAATAGTTATCAAAAATCGGAATGAATTTTTATTATATTGGGAAAATAGACAAGGTACTCTTTTCTGCGGTGCTGTTACTGGTTGTTGTCGGACTTATTACCATTTTTAGCGTTTCCTATAGCGGAGGGGGAGCTGATTTTGTGAACTTCGAAAAGCAGGTCTTATTCGCGCTAATCGGATTTGCGGGTATGTTTTTTGTGGCGTCTTTGGATTATAGGATGCTGAAGAATTACAGTGGGGCATTCTATGTGCTCATGCTGCTTTTGTTGGTTGCGGTACTTTTTTTGGGAAGTGTGATACGTGGTACGACCGGATGGTTTGATTTGGGGTATTTTAGCTTGCAGCCGGCGGAATTTGCCAAGGTTGTTATGATTATAGTGCTGGCAAAATCTCTTTCAGAATTGGGGAATTACTCTCGTATTACGAAAAAGATTTTGGTTTCCGGTATTTATATGGCTTTTCCAGTGGGGCTTATCTTGCTCCAACCGGATCTGGGGAGTTCTTTAGTTATAGTGTTTATCTGGTTTTGTCTGTTGTGTGTATTCGGTTTGAAGAAAAAGCAAATAATCTTCTTTACGTTACTCGGGGCACTGACTTCGGTGGCAAGCTGGATTTTCGTCTTGCAGGATTACCAAAAAAATCGAATCTTAACTTTTATTGATCCCCAAATGGATCCTTTGGGGAGAGGATATAATGTAATACAGTCTATGGTCGCTATCGGCTCGGGAAGCTTTTGGGGCAAAGGGCTGGGGCATGGCTCGCAAAGCCAGCTCAATTTCTTACCGGAAAAGCACACAGACTTTATTTTTGCGGTAATTGCGGAGGAGATGGGATTTATCGGCGGGGCATTGGTGCTCGTCCTGTTTGCGATTATATTTTATCGTCTTTTTGTGATTGCCGAGGAGGCACAGGACAATTTTGGCAAGCTGTTGGTTTTGGGTACAGTCTTCTTGCTTATTTTCCATATGCTTATCAATATCGGTATGAATATGGGAATTATGCCGGTAACCGGAATACCTCTGCCTTTCGTGAGTTACGGAGGAAGCTCTTTGATTGCATTCATGCTTGTAATCGGAGTCGTCCAGAGTGTCTATGTGAATGGCCGGCGGTATAGGTTCAAGGGGGAGGGTGATGAGTTGTAAGATAATAAAATTTTTTGTTTACAAATTATGCAGAAATAAATAAAAATATGTTGAAAATTAAGAGACATAAATTTATCGGTACTATAGCTTTGTTTTTTTTGTTGGCTTTTTTTACCGACTCGAGTGCGGCGCAGGCATCTGCTCTTACCTCGGCAAATGTCATTACTCTTATTAATCAATCGCGAGCAGAGGAAGGGCTGAGTGCATTGGCAGCCAACGCCAAACTGAATTTGGCTGCACAGAACAAAGCTTATGATATGTTCGAGCAGCAATATTTTGAACATATCGGCCCTGATGGACGCAACCCTGAAGATTGGATTGAGGAGGCGGGATACGATTGGATGAGCATTGGTGAGAACATCGCCTATGGTTACGATACCGCTGAATCAGTACACGTGGCTTTTATGAACAGTCCGGGACACAGGGCAAATATCTTGGGGGATGATTATGAGCATGTGGGCGTTGCCGCTGTCTCCGGCACTTTTGAAGGTCATACACAGATTATGGTCGTAGAAGAATTCGGAGCGACAGATGCTTACGAGCCGCCGTTATCCAATACTACTTACAATACTGTAACAGTAAACAATGGTGTAGGTGGTGGCACTTATGCCGTGGGGGACAAGGTTACTATTATTGCCAATCTACCTGCTCCTGGCACAGGATTTAGCAAGTGGACAGGAAGTACTCAATATCTCGCCAGTACGATCTCATACATCAATACTTTTACCATGCCCGCTGCGAACATCTCTTTTACTGCAACCTATCAGATTGTAGCTCCTGCTGTTTATACGCTAGCCGTAAATAATGGCACTGGTGACGGCTCTTACACTTCCGGCACGAAAATAACTATAACCGCTAATCCTCCAGTCATGGGCAAGATTTTTGATAAATGGACGGGAGATACTTCGTATATCGCTAGCGCCACTTCTGCCACTACGACTGTTACTATGCCCGCAAAGGCTATCATCCTTACTGCTAATTACAAAGACTCTCCTATCTCTAAATATTCTTTAACTGTAGCCAATGGCTCCGGTGACGGCTCTTATGCTTCCGGAACAAAAGTGACTATTGTTGCCAGCCTTTCTGTAACGGGTCAAGTCTTTGATAAATGGACGGGAGATACTTCGTATATCGCCAGCACCACTTCTACTACCACAACCGTAACCATGCCTGCCAAGAATATAATACTTATTGCCACCTACAAAAGCGTTCCTGTCACCTCCTATGCCCTTACAGTCACGAACGGTACTGGCGACGGTTCTTACTCTATGGATACCGAGATTTCGATTACCGCCGACACTCCCGCAAGTGGCAAGATATTCGATAGATGGACAGGCGCCACATCATATGTTTCCGATAAAACTTCTCCTACTGCCGTGGTCACTATGCCCGCCAAAGCGATTACACTGATTGCGACTTACAGGAATATCGACGACGGTCTGTATCTTCTTTCTGTAGCCAATGGCTCTGGTGATGGCTATTATGCCGAGGGAACAAAATTTATGATTACTGCAGATACCCCTGAAGATGGCAAAGCTTTTGACAAGTGGATAGGGGATACCGGCTATCTTCTTAATGTAAATTCAATGGTCACTATCCTTACTATGCCTGCCAAAGCTATCGCCCTTACTGCCACTTACGAGGACACGGTTGTAGTTGATGTCGCTTCCGATCCACTCCTTATCAAGACGGAAGATTCTCCCAAAATCTATGTAATTATTGAAGGTAAGAAGAAATGGGTAAGTACTCCTGAAGTGTTTGAACAATTGGGGTATAAATGGGTTGATGTCGTAGTGGTCACAGAGGCGGATCTGGATGACTATGCGGATTACGAAGATAACTTGATCCGGGTTATCGGTGACGTCAAAGTTTATTTGGTAGTCAACGGTATGAAGCGTCATATTCCCAGTCCTGAAATATTTCTTGATTATGGATTCAGCTGGGACGACGTCAAAGATGTAGATCGGGCAGTGACTGATAAATATGAAGAAGCTTATCTGATCCGCGCGAGCAAGGGGACTGATGTTTATTGCCTGGCGGATGGTATCCGGAGGCTTATCCCTACCGCAGATATTTTTAACTCATACAATAATGATTGGGCTGATATCCAGGTGATCTCACAGACCGAGATGAACGCTTACCCTCTTTCCAGTCTTATTAAACTATCAGATAGCGTGGATGTTTATCTGATAGAAGGAACTGTCAAAAAGAGAATTCCTTCTGTCGTCGTGTTTAATAAATATAATTTCGATTGGAGTCATATAAGCATTGTCAATCAAACAGAATTCAATTATTACAAGATAGGAGCGGAATTAAAATAATCGAAGTATCATAATCGGTGAGTTGCAACTTTATAGAGAAGGGCGTCTTTCTGTACTACTATTTCAAAGGTCGTTTTTGGTGTTGACTTTTAGTCTATTAAGGTGTATACTTAGGTTATAATTACAAAAAAGAAAAAGGGTAACTGAGGCCCTTTTTCTTTTATTTAAAGGCTTTTAGCTCCTCAAGAGGAGATTAAAAATAAAAAGAATCCATGAAAAACAACAGAAAACAAAAAATTAGAAAGATTGCCGTCGTGTTCCTCTCATTTACTATCGTTGCAAATGCAAATCTGGCTGTCGCTTCAGAAATTACGTCGAATAAAATGGTGGAACTCACTAATGCATCGAGAAAGGAAGCAGGACTCGAATCATTGACGGTAAACGCAAAGCTTGAACAAGCCGCTATGGCGAAAGCCAACGACATGCTCGCCAAACAATATTTCGAGCATACCAGTCCGGAGGGAGTTACTCCATGGTACTGGTTCAATCAAGTAGGTTACGAATATGTCTTTGCCGCGGAAAACCTTGCTATAGATTTTATCACCTCAGAAGGAGCACACAGCGCACTTATGAAAAGTATGGGGCACAGAGAGAATATCTTGGGCGCCAACTATAAGGAATTAGGAATCGCGGTTGCCTCCGGAGAATTCAAAGGAAATAACAGTATCATCATTGTAGAAGAATTTGGATCGCAAAGAGAACATAAAATTACAATAAATAATTCGCCTTTCTTTGAAACAGTAACCGAAGTAAAAAGCGAATTAATACCGGAAGTGAAGCCGGCGGCAAAAGTTAAAGTTGAAGAAACGGTTCAGCCGAAAATAGAATCTGCTCCGGTCCGAGTTGATGCCCCTGTCATACAGATGGAAACTCAAGTGATAGATGACTTAACTCCTATCCTAAAAGAAGACATAGAAATTGATTTAGAAAAGGAAGTCATTTATCAGGACAATGATACTCAAGTTGTAATTCTGGGTAAGGTTATTCCTAAGGTTTACGCCGTAAAAAACGTTCAGCAACTTAAAAAGGTTTATGTCGAAGATATTTATTGGGAGAATATGGGGGAAGATGATTTGATAGAATCTTTAAATATTAACGCGGTCAAGTTGAAAATGTTCATCAGGGATTTGACCGGTGGAGTGCTTCAGGCATTGTTGTAAATTTAGAAAAATATCTAATTGATTAAAGAAAAATAGAGGCTAAAGCTTCTATTTTTAATTTTACGGACAAATCGGAAATTCTAAACAAGGTCCGTCTAAATATTGACAATTGTGCGGATTATATATATAATGCCCCTAAGTTAGTCATATAAGAAGCCTTCGGTAAAATAAGGCTTATTTCCCCGAAATAAAAACAAAATAGCGCATATTGATACGTCCAACAAAAAGATCCTAATTATGACTGTTTTTGGTGGATGTTTTTTGTTGTGTGGGGGGGGTAAATATCACGGAATACTCATTGGATAAATACTCAAATTTAAATAATTTTTAAATCGTTAAGTTTAAAATATGGAAGAAAATATTTCATCAGAGGAAAGAAACGCGCCAGCGGGCCGAGAAATCGGAGCGGGGGAGGGGAAGAATGATAATTTTTCCGTGCAAAAAAAGGATAGACTAAAGAAAGCTATGAAGCAAACGAGGTTTTGGTTACTGTTTTTTGCAATTCTGCTGGTATGGATGGGCGTTATGCAGTACTTCGTGGCGGAAAAATATCGGGCGTTCGTGAAGATCGTGGGAGAAGGGGAGGAAGTCAGTGCCAACGCTACGACCGATGGATTGGACTTCGGGATCCTGCCCAGAGGAAATTCTTCTACCAGATTTATAACTATCAATAATCAGGGGGAGCGTGATATTTATGTGAAGATATATAAATGGGGAGAGATCGGTAAATTTATCGAGACCAATAGGAATGATTTCGTTCTCGAGGCTGGGAAGGGCGAGAACTTGGAATTTATGCTCGAGGTGCCATCCGGAGCGGAGGAAAAAGAATACGGAGGAAAGGTGGTTATCTTTGAAATCCCCAAAATCCTATAATGCGGAAATATTGACAATTTTATGAAACGTGGTACAATTTCCAGTAAAACCCAAATTAAGAAAATGGCTTAAATAAGCGCACTTATAAGATATCGCCGTTTAAAGAACATTGTGAAATCAAAGCATCTAATATAATATTTGTTAAATAAGATTAAATAAAAGGTATGAATATCAAACAAACAGCCACAAGGATAACGACATACGCTTGTATCACCGGCGTTGTGTTGCTCAGCAACGCTCCTGCTGTGAGTGCCTACGAAGCGCACGTTATGAATGTGACAGCTACGATTATAGACAATCGAGTGAGCATTGGTCCGGATGGAGGGAACTTTTGTAATGACGGAAAATTGACAGTCGAGGTGACTCCGAAAATGGAGGGCGCTAAAGTATTCTATACGACTAACGGCAGCGAGCCGAAGTGCGGTGAAGGAAAAACCTACTCCGAGCCTTTTACGTTGCTCGGTAGTGCGACGGTCAAAGCGGTCGCCTGCTATGACGGAAAACCGGGGGCTGTGGCTTCGGAAGTTTTTGATGTCTCAGCGAGCTACTGCCAGAATTCACTCAAGATCAATAAAGTATATTACTATGCTGATGTGAATCACGGAGGAGTTTCTCGTGATTACGAAAATGAGTGGGTGGAAATCTACAATCCGACCAAAGGGGCTGTGAATCTCAAAGGTTGGTCTGTATGTAATTCGGAAAGCTGTGACACTTTGGCTACTCGAGACTTGGCAATCCCCGCTTTGGGATACGCGGTTGTCGCTTACAAAGAAAATACTTGGAGTTATTGGAATATTCCGGAAAGCGTAGTGAAGATCAACCTTTCCAGTGTGATCGGAAGCGGACTCGGCAATACTGCCGATATGGTGGCTATCAAAAATGCCGCCGGTGAAGTTGTCGATCAGATGAACTGGGGGAGTGCTAATAGCAGATGGAATAATTACAACTCACAGGTCTGGGGACAAGGCGTCTCGGCTTTGGCGCAAGGTAAAATCCTCGGAAGAAGCACGAACGGATACGACACGGACCGTGCCGCGGATTGGAAGGTTTACGAATTGCCAAGCGTCGGAGTGCAATACCCGAATGGCGGAGAAACTTGGATCATAGGAAAGAGTTATACTATAACTTGGAATGCCATAAATCCGAATGGCAGTGCTGACAGACTCAGCATCGATATTTATTATTCGACGGATAGCGGAAAGACTTGGGCTAGTGTCGTGAAGAATACTGACAATGACGGAGCGTACGAATGGAGACTTCCATTGGCTATAAGCGAGAATGGATCGAACTATTTTTCATCTACCAGTCAGGCCAGAATCAAAGTGGTGGCGACCGATTACGGACGAAACTTTATGCTTACAGGTAAGGACATCAGCGACCGGGATTTTTGTCCTCCAATCGATAAGAGCTTGCTGACAGATGAGGAACTGCAGCTCTTATCAGAAACAGATACGACAGGGATGCTAATCGTGGATTCTAGAACTGCCGCTGCAATGGAGGCGAACAGTTCCACGCAGCCTGCGAGCGATAACACTAAGGATTCTACGGAGATTAAACCGAGCAGTATGTTGAATCGGGAAGAAGACGAATTCGCACTCGAGGAACAGGGTGAGTCGGATAAAAACGATAAAGATAAAAAAGAGACCGATATGCAAACTGAAACAATAACGAAAGTGCAAGAGAAACCGGTGGCCGTTACAACGGTAACTCCGATAGTAGAATCGGTTGCTGCGGATAGTATGAATGGTAATGTTGTCGAATCTGATGATATGCCGATTACTCCGGATGGAGATATGACTATAGAGTTTAATTTGAATTCTTAATTAAATATATGAACTTTAAATCACAAAAATCGAAGGCAATTGTGTTGATGGCCTGCCTCATGTTTATGAGCGGAGCTTTCACCTTAAAAGCCGAGAGAGATATCTCCAGCGTCAGTTGGCCTATTCTTGTCAATTTGAGTCACATGGATTTCGGAGTGGTGTCTTCTGGTGAGGAACTGGAAAAGACTTTTACGGTCTCTTACTCCGGCAAGGGTGATGGCGAGTATTCCGTAGTTGAGAAATATAAGGCTAAGACTGGAGCCAGAGTTCCATATGGATACAATGGGACGATCAGCGATTACTGCCAAGTAAATCACGACGATGCGGAAAGGTGCTATAAGAATTTGTGCCCTTTCATCGAGGAAGAAAGTACGGAAAATGAAGGCGATACTGTCGATAAGGCTATCGTCAGTGCCAGCGATGCTAAAGATGTCTGGAAAGTAATCCTCAATACGCCGACTGTGGGAGATATCAAACAGGACGGAAACGGCGGGGTGGTGTCAGAAGGCGGAGAATATGGCTGCGATTTGTCTTTCAGTGTGGCGTCGATTCCTAACGATCCGATCTGCGGGAATGGCGTTAAAGAAAAGAATGAAGCCTGCGACGACGGTAACAATAAGAACGGTGATGGCTGTAGTGCTTCATGTCAGATTGAATCTTGCGTTAACAATCGCGAAGTTTGTGATGGCAAGGACAATAATTGCGATGGTATTACGGACAATGTTTTTGAAACGGTAAGAATCGCCAGGGTGCCGGACCAGGTATTTTTGACTGATGGCAGTACGGCGGTTACTTCCAACGTTACTTCCAAAGATGACGGACGGTTTGCTCTGCAGGAAGTGAATGGTACCGATTACATCTATATGTATTGGAACCTTGACGCTCCAGCGGATACTGTAATCGGCAATGCCAAGGTCAATGTCAAACACAAGGAAGGCGACGGTATGGATGTAGTTTTGGAAGCTTGGAATGGTTCAAAATTTGTGCAGACTTGCGACTTGTCGGAAAACTCTAAAAATACAGAGGAAGAGTGTAGCTTGACTTCAATCTTCAGAGGATCGAAGACAGAGAGAATCATATTGCGATTGAAACTCACAGATTCTACCGCTTGCAGCGAGTCTTTGGACTGGGCATATTTGGAAATTGAATATAATAAAGCCGTGTCTTGCAGTGAATGCGGGAACGGTAAGGTTGAAATGAATGAAGAGTGTGATGACGGGAATACCATCGATGGCGACAGTTGCTCGAACTCTTGCACGAAGAACAAGGGCGCTATCACGGGATGTAAATACAACGACAGAAATGCGAATGGTAAAGTGGACAGTGGCGAAGAGAAGATGAGCGGTTTTGAAATGCAGCTTATCTCTTGCCCGTTCGCGCATAGCAGTGCCAAGAGTGTCAGTTTCCTTCCGTGGGAAGCAATCGGTGGGAATTATCTTACGGGTTCTTGCTCGGTAGTGAAGAGGGTCGAGACCGGTTCGGACGGATGTTATACCTTTGCTGGACTCAGGTCAGGAAACTACGGAGTGGGTGAAGTGGATAAGGCAGGATGGGCTCAGACCTATCCTGGAAATGACACGTATTATTATATCGCTCTCCAGGCAGGTGAGAGCAAGGAAGATATCGATTTCTTGAATCACAAGATCCAACTTCCGGTCTGCGGAAACGGCAAGGTGGAAAAGGACGAAGAATGTGATGATGGCAATAATAAGAACGGAGACGGATGTTCGTGCGTCTGCGAGAAAGAATGCGGTGATATAAAACAGCCGCTCGAGATTACGAACGAAAAAGTGAACGAAGTGACGGAAGATACTTCTGAATTCACTTGGACGACCAATAAGGACTCTGACAGTCGCGTGGTCTGTAGTGAAGATTCGCAGGACTATCTCGGCAGCAAGCCGGACTATGGATACGCTTTCTCGTCATCGACTTTCGATATAGATCCGAAAGTAGAGAAGCACAATATTACCATCTATGGATTGGGAGTGGGTACGACCTATCATTGTCGCGTAATCTCATCGCTACTTGGTGAAGAGGTGGTCAGCCCGGAGCTTACTTTCACGACTGCCGCGGAAGAAGAAATCATTCCGGTTGCTACGTCACTTTATATCTATAATCTGACCTTGCAGGGAATTTTCAAGACTCAGGCAGACTTGCAATGGAATACCAATCGGGAAGGAACGACTTGTGTGGTTTATTCTGAAGCTTCGAAGTCTTTGGGTGAAAAAACTTCATACGGATATGAATGGAAGACAGCCGGATGCGAGGATCTTTCACAAAAGACTACTGATCATTCTGTCTCGCTGACCGGACTTAAACCGTGCACAACTTATTATTTCCGACTTACTTCGACCAACTGCAGTAATGATGCGGTGACAGTTGAACAGAAGGTCAGAACGATGTGTACCACGCCATCTGTTTATTATCCGAGGACATATGTTCCTTCTACCTCCTGCAGTACGGGAGAAAAAGGAATTATTTCCGGGGAGGAAGAATATATGGACACCTCATCAGATGATGGTGCAGAAAGCGCAGATGGTGAATCGAGTGGCGGAAGCGTGACAGGCGCGTCAGATTCCACTGTGGGCACGGATCGCGCTACGGGCGAAGAGATAGTTCGTACTGTAGTGGAGAAAGAGAGATATATGAACACGGAAGACTGGTTGATATTATTCCTGCTTTTGGTTGTAATTTTCTTGGCAGCCAATAAGCTAATCGGTAAGAATAAAGCTAAAGACGAGGAAGAAGAGAATCCGGAAAATGAGGAAGAATAAGGATTTGAGGAAAATATAGTTTTATACAAAAACGGGATTTAGGTCCTGTTTTTGTTTGTCGGAGAATAGAGACAATATAAGGATGTGAAGATAATATTGTGTCGGGTTTAAAAAATTTAGCTTAAGTGTGGTTGTGTTGCGGATTGCGATAATCTGGTATAATGAGGCTATGTTTGGAATAATACTTAGGAAATTGACGATTTGGAGGAACGATACGGCTCGTAAAGAGGGGGTCGAATTTTTTCGTGTCTTGCCTAATAAGACATTGGAGGAGGTGGCGAGGCAGGCGCCTAAGAATAAGACAGAGCTTACGGCAATAAAAGGAATCAAAGAGGCGAAATTTCAGAAATATGGGAGAGAAATTTTGGAGATAGTCGCTGCGGGAAGTGAATCTCTTGCGGAAAATGCCAGTGATAATTTGTCGGTTTTCAATATCAAACCTATCAGGGAAAAGGCGGAGGAAAAGACTTTTTCGGTAGGTGAATTTTTGGATTTTTTGAATGGCAAGTTGGTCGAGTTTAGCGCGCGTATCAAGGGGGAGATTTCCAGTATCGATGAGCGGGAGCGGGCGGTGTATTTCAGTATCAAGGACAAGAGTGATGAGAGCGTGATGAACTGTTTCGTCTTTCGTTATCAGTACGATATTTTGGGGGTGAAATTGGAAGAAGGAATGGAGGTCGTGGTTGCGGGTTATCCGGAGATTTACAAGCCTTACGGAAGGCTGAGCTTGCGTGTCAGCTCTATCGAGTTGGAAGGGGAAGGCGCGCTCAAAAAGGAATACGAAGAACTTAAAAAGAAATTGGAGGCAGGAGGGGTTTTTGCCGAGAGCACCAAGAAGAAATTTATCGGTTTACCCCAGAAAATCGGTCTTATTACCTCCCGAGAAGGTGCGGCAATCGGAGATTTTACGAGCAATGTCGGTCAATTCGGATTAAAGATAAAATTCATAAATTCCAGTGTCGAGGGGCGGCGCGCGGTATTCGAGCTCATAAACGCTATAAAGACTTTTCAAAAAAGCGATATCGACGCGCTTGTTATCATACGTGGAGGAGGCAGCTTGGAAAGTTTGCAGGCTTTTAATAATGAGGCGCTTATCCGTGAGGCAAAAAAGATGAAGATTCCGGTTATCTGTGGCGTAGGTCACGACAAAGACATTTCACTTCTTTCGCTTGCTTCAGATTATGCGGTTTCGACTCCGACTGCGGCGGCGCGACTTATCGGTGGGCTGTGGGAGAGAGAATTGGATAAGATTGATGTTTTTGAGAAAAATATTCTGGAAAGCTTCAAGGCACAAGCGGAAGGAGTAGGTCGGAGTATAAGAAATACTTCTTTGAATATAGAATCGGGATTTCAGGAGATACTGCGCAGAGTGGAAAATCGTTATGAAATTTTTTTGCGTAGAGCGTTTGAGGCTATTGAAGACGGTTTGGGGGAGAAGAACAGGGCCTTGAATGATTATTGGAGAAAGCTGGGATATGATTTTGGGGCGGCATTTGCAAGGACGAAGAATCGGCTTGAACAATCAGAGAGTGTTATTAGGCTCAATGATCCGTCGAGACAGTTGCGGCTGGGGTATGGGATAATTTCCAAAAACGGTGCGAGTATCCGGTCCGTCGAGGAGATGAGCAAGGGCGATATGATAAAAATCAGGGTTTGGGACGGGGAGGCACAGTCAGAGATTAAAAATGTTAAGAAATTTTAGTTGTTGTGATACGATGTCTGTGACTATAAAATGCACACACCCCGCGCAACAACAACGTTTCGCTTATGTTGGCGCCACCCCTCTCGAGAGGGGAATAATACAAGGGCTAAAGAAGTCTAATCATTATATATTATAAAAATATGCCAAAAGAAACTAAAAACAATCTAAGCGAATCGCTGAAAAAATTGGAGCAGATTTCCGCTTGGTTCGATGAGCAGGAGGAAATCGATTTGGAAAAGGGTCTTTTAAAAGTGAAAGAGGGTGCTAGGCTGATCAAGGAAAGCCGGGCGCAGCTTAAGAATATCGAGAATGAGTTCGAGGAGATTAAGGCGGAGATGGAGGAATAAACTTTGAATGTATTATAATTATAGCTTTTAGGATAAAACTTAGTAATAATCAGCTTTTTGTTTAACTTCTACTCTAAAACCTGATTATCTTTTTTTAAATCTACTATTTCTTTCTATTGATATTTATTTTATTAAGCTTATAATACATTAAACTAACCTAAAACTATGAAAAAACTACTAATTTGTGCCTTGTTTGCCTTATCTGCCCTTAATGCCAACGCTTCCGCAATTTCAGACGGGGCTATCGTTAAGACTGCTGATAATCCTGATGTTTATATCGTAAAATACAATGCTGGGAAGCAGTATAAAAGACTTGTTCTAAATCCGCTTGTGTTTCAGTCTTATGGACACCTTAAATGGGAAAACCTTTTAACTGTTTCTCAGGAAGAGATGGACTCCTTCGTAAGTTCAGACTTAGTAAGAGTTGATGGTTCTACGGATATTTATCAGTTATCCCCAAATGGAGATACAGGAGACAAATATCTTTTGACTTCCACGCAAGGTTACGACACTAATTCTATTTATACTATCAATCAGACCGACTTTAATAATTACACAGGTAAAGGAAGTGTCGGTGCTAGGGATTTTGAAATATCCCCAGTAGAAACTTCCCAAGCCGAAGCTAACGAGATGATGAAAGCTGATATCATCAAGGACTTGGAAGCCAAACAACAAGCAGAACTCGTAGCAGCTTTAGAGAAACAGAAACTAGAGATTGCAGCACAGTTAAAAGCAGATAAGGAAGCAGAGGCTTTGGAAATTACTCAAGCAAAACTCGGAAGACAGTCAGAAATGATAAACACAATAAATACAATAACTACCACATTAGACGTTATCAATCCGAGGATAGAAGAATTGGAGAAACTTATGAAGTCTAACCGAGATGAATATGCGGTAACAATCCCTTGGGGGGACAGATATTTCCAACTTAATAATATGTATATGAATATGGAGAGGGAGTATAACCCTCTCGTAGAAAAACATAATAAATTGGTTTCTGTTCTTGAAGATATAAATAGTTATATCGAGAGCAATACTCCTGTCCGACAAGAAAGCAAAATGTATCTTAATTCTTTAGGGATAAATGTATGACAGAATACATCTTGGTTTTTATCCTTTGGCTGTCTTATTCTTTATACGAGCATACGGATAAAAGCACAGAGGAAAGAGAGAGAAAACGAACTACCTATGGACTAATATGGTTGTCCTCTCTCGTTCTATCTCTTGTGTTTTGTGATTGGATAGGGGGTATCGGATTGTTCACTGTTCTTAGATTCTTTGAGCTTCTATTCCTGGCACTAAAACCACAACACTAATTCTTATACTCACGCATAACGCTCTTTTTAAGGGCGTTTTTCTTTTTGGTCAGATAGGATTGTTTCTCCTCATCGTCCTTAGCTTGATACTTTTCGTCTGTTTTGAGTTCGTCCAAAAGGTTTTGGTATCTTTCGTTGAAGTCATTTTTTTCTAAATTTATTCATTCCTTTTGACACTATGAGGACAGTCCTTCTGATACTGTAAGGGCTGTCCTTTTTTGGTGTTTTATTTATAACAAAAATAGGTTATAATGTGGATATATAAACTTATACCTATGAAAAAAGAACTGAAATTTCCAGAAGGATTTTTGTGGGGGTCGGCCTGCTCGTCTTATCAGGTGGAGGGAGGAATCGACAATTGCAATTGGTCGGAGGATTTTCCGGCTGGCAAAGCGTGCGATTTTTGGAATCGTTATGAGGAGTATTTTGATATACTTGAGAAGCTGAATCAGGGGGTGTTCAGGCTCTCGCTAGAATGGTCGCGTATCGAACCGGAGGAGGGGAAATTTGACCGGGAGGCTGTGGCGCATTACAAAAAGATGCTGATGAGTCTTCGAAAACGGAAGATCAAAACGATGGTGACTCTCTGGCATTACACCAATCCGGCTTGGCTTACGGGAAAAGGCGGATGGGCGAGCTTTGAGACACCGACATATTTTCGGAATTATGCCTCTTTCGTGGCGAAAGAGCTCAATCCTTATGTGGATTTTTGGATGACTGTAAATGAGCCGATGATTTCCTGTTCGCATCCTTACCTTCTCGGTAAATTTCCGCCTAAACATAAATATGATATCATCGGTTGCGTAAAGGCTGCCTTCAATTTCGCGACTGCGCACAAGAAGGCTTATGGTGCCATCAAAGAAATAAATCCTCAAGCTCAAGTCGGAATGGCGGAAAATTATTCTTTTGTAGATTCATTATACAAAGATCCTTTGAGTAAGTTTATTGTTTCAGTGTGGAATTATATCCGGAACCGTATGCTTTTGGAATATACCAAAGGGCAACAGGATTTTATCGGGGTGAATTATTATTTTCACGAAAGGATAGTGTGGGATGTCAAGTATCCGTTCGTTTTCATCAGGAATGCGGACAAAGTAGTTTCGGAGCTGGGAACGGAAATCTATCCGAAGGGGATTTATGAGGTTTCGAAATATTTGAAGAAATATGGCTTGCCTATCTACATTACGGAAAATGGGATTGCCGATAGCAAGGATGAGAAGCGGGCGGCGTTCATCAAGGACCATCTCAGGTGGGTCCATAAAGCGATTCAGGAAGGAGCGGACGTGCGGGGTTATCTCTACTGGTCTCTCTTGGACAATTTCGAATGGGCGGACGGTTATGATCCGCGTTTCGGGCTAGTGGAGATGAACTATGAGAAAAATAGCTTTAAAATCCGTCCGAGTGCATTTGAATATGCAAAAATATGCGAGAGTAATAAATTGAATTTTGGAGACTGAGCATGGGGCGAATAGGATTTAAGAGTCATACTATCGATTCCTCACCCTGACCTTCTCTCTTGGGGAGAGGGAAAAATATTAAATGCCTGTGTATAATTATAATATGGACAAGGGGATAAGGGATTCTTACAAGAACCTATCCTCGACCTGATCGGGGGATTGTACAAACTTAATCATTTGCTGCCAGAATTTTAATTAAAACGAATACTCCCCGTAATTTGTCATTCCGAAAGGCGTACTCGCCTGAGGAATCTGGGAAATATATAAATGATTGTTAATGTTATGTATAAAGATAACTATAATATCAAGCGTGTTATCTTTTCCAGATTCCGGGTTCGCAGAGGGCACAAAATATTGTGCCCCTACGGCTTGCAATGATAGATAAAAAATAATATCTAATATTAATCAAAATAATTCAGCGTCTCATGCAAATCTGGATAATCATTGCGATTTTCGCCCATTTTTTGAATGCTATCACGGCGATCATAGACAAACATATCGTTTCCAATAAAGTGATGAAGCCTGTGGTCTATGCTTTTTATTCCGGAGTTTTTCAGATTCTTTATTTGCTCGCTATTCCTGTAATCGCTATAGCGTGGCCGGAAATTTCTTTTCGCTTCCCTTCTTGGGAGCTTTTCGCTTTGGCGACTTTTACCGGTGCGCTTTTTATTCTTACACTGACCGTATTTTTTAAAGCTATACGGTTGGGTGAGGTTTCTCGCGTGACTCCCGTAGTCGGCGTTTCGGTTCCGATAGCTACGTATTTTCTTTCACTTTTTCTTTTAGGGGAGGTCTTGGGTATGCGTCAGCTTGTCGCCTTCTCTCTCTTTGTTATTGGAGGTTTTTTGATGTCGGCCAGGATAAGTCGTGGAAAGATAACTCATATGAAAGGAGTGGCTCTGGCGGTTACGGCAGGGTTTTTGTTTGCCTCTTATTATGTTCTCACGGATTTTCTTTTTGATAGAGTGGGGTTTCTTGATGTCTTTATGATTTTACAATTCGGAGGATTCTTGGGTGCAGTCATACTTCTTCTCTTTCCCCGACATCGCCGGGAGATTTTTAATATGAAAGACGAGGAGAACGATATCATTGAGAATAAAGCCAGCGCTGCGCTTTTTATTTATGATAAGGTGATAGCTGCCGTTGCTGCCGCCCTGCTTCTTTATGCTATCTCTATCGGTAATGTCGTTATTATTAATTCATTGGAGTCTACGAAATATGTATTCACTTTGCTTATGGCCGTTATTCTTTCGCGCAGGTTGCCGGCGCTTTTTCACGAACAGACCGGCAATGGCGTTATTGTGCAAAAAGGTATAGCGCTAGTCTTTATCGCTGTCGGTTTATTTTTAATCGCTTAAGGAAATTTTTGTATGCCGATTTTAAAGGAAAAAGAAGAGGTGTCGCAGAGAAGAAGACGCAGAATCAATAAAACAATGTTATTTATTATCGGTATGTTTTTGTGTTTCTCTATAGTGATATTTTTCATATATTCGCCCCGCAATGCTAACGTTACTTATGGTGTTACTTTTAGCAAACCTTTCGCCGAATATATGGGGCTTGATTGGAGAGAGACATACACCGCATTACTGGATGATTTGGAAGTCAGGCGCTTCCGACTGCCGGTTTATTGGACAGAAATCGAAAAGACACAAGGGGAATATACTTTTGGCGATGTCGATTGGCAGATTAATCAGGCTCGCTTGCGAAATGCGGAGGTAGTGGCCGTGGTCGGTCAGAAACAGCCGCGCTGGCCGGAATGCCATATTCCCGGGTGGGTGAATAGGATGACAGATGCGGAGCGCGAAGCAGAGATCGAGGAGACCATGACTACGGTTATAAATCGTTACAAAGATAATAATGCTATCGTCGCGTGGCAGGTTGAGAATGAGCCTTTTCTTCCATATGGAGAATGTCCGATTATTTCCGCGAATTTGCTGGACAAGGAAATCGAAATTGTGCGCAAGCTGGACCCTACTCGACCGATAATCATATCTGATAGTGGCGAACTCAGTACATGGTATAATGCCGCCAAACGTGCTGATGTACTGGGCACTACGCTTTATCGTATCGTCTGGAATGATAATTTGGGCTATGTTCATTACCCTATTTCGTCTCTTTTCTATCGATTCAAGGCTGCGTTCATCATGTATTTCACTGATGTGCAGAAGATTATCATCGTGGAATTGCAGGGCGAGCCTTGGGGACCGACGATTATCTTGGATACTCCGCTGGAAGAACAATACAAGTCTATGGACCCTGAGCAATTTCGCAAGAATATAGAGTTCGTACAGAACGTGGAATTCTCCGAGGCCTATCTGTGGGGTGGGGAATGGTGGTATTGGCTGAAGACTGTGAAAGGTGACGACAGTATGTGGGAAGCGGCGCGGGAGATATTTTAGTCTTTAGAATTACGTGAAATAATACAAAAGAGTAATACCGAATCAACTTGATCTGTGACATAATGATTTCGCTTTTATTTTCTCTCACCCCGCTTCGCTACGCCGTAGCCTTTGACGAAGGAGAAAACCCTTCCCGTCGCCGCGATTAAGCTATTACGTGGCAATGTCGGTGGGAGAGGGAGAAATCCTAAACGCCGTATGAATGGATTGTAGAACAGGTTCAGTTAACTTGGTATAATCCATTACGGTTACCCCCCCCTCCTGTGGGCGAGGGGGCGTAATAGTTATCCCTTCCCGAGTCGTTCGGTCGGTAGGATGTATCTGGTAAAAATATAATTATTTTTAAACGTCTATGATTAATATCTATAAGAGTACAGTCAAATCCCCTGAATTGAAAAAAATAAAAAATATCGAGCCGGGCAGCTGGATACAAGTCGTGAGGCCTACGGAGCAAGAAATAGAACTCTTGGTAAAAACATTAAAGATTGATCCGACGATTTTGGAAGATGGGTTGGACGAGAACGAGATTCCTCGCGTTGAAAAAGAGGATGGAGTTTTTTATATGATTATAAGGTTTCCGACCATCAAGGATAATTATATCTCGACTTTTCCTCTCCTGGTGATAATAACCGAGGAACACATCGTGACCGTCTGCAAGAAAGAAGAATATATCACTCGCTGTTTTTTAAAGAAAGATGAGGATTTTCAGACCACTAAAAGAACCCAATTCGTTCTTAAGGCTATTTCTGAAATATTCCGTAATTATGATTCGTATCTGAATAAAATATTGAAGGATATCAAGCAGAAGAAATTCGAGATTAATCACCTGCGCAATCGCGATATTTTGTTCCTGGTGCAGGAGGAAGAGACCCTTAACGATTTTATCTCCGCACTGGTGCCGACTATCAATATTACGGAAAGGATTTTGCGGGGTAAATATATCACCATTTACGATAAAGATGTCGATGTAGTCGAGGACCTGGTTATGGATAGCAAACAGACGCTGGAGCTTTCTAAAAACGGTTTGAAATCAATCAAGAATATACGCGAGGCTTATTCTACTATTCTTACCAATGACTTGAATAAAGTGATGAAGTTTCTCACTATTGCCACGATTATGCTCACAGTGCCGACTATAATTTCCAGCGTGTTCGGGATGAACGTGCCTCTGCCGATGCAGGATAGTCCGATGGCGTTTTTCTATATTATGGGAATTATTGCTATTTCTTCGCTGGTGCTGTTCTATGTGATTGTGAAGAGGAGGTGGTTTTAGCTTTTTTGGAAAATTATATTATTTATTATATAAAATTTGATTTTTAACTAAAAAAATGATTATTACAACATCAGACAACATCCCGGGTAAAAACATTGTTCAGACCTTCGGTTTAGTCCGGGGTAATACTGCTCGTTCCAGAAACGTAGGTAGAGATATTATGGCTTTTGCAAAGAATATAACGGGAGGGGAGGTTTTGGAATATACAAAACTGATCGCCGAGTCTAGAGAGCAAGCGATTGATCGGATGACCGAGCAGGCGGAGAAGATGGGGGCTAATGCCATCTGTGGCACGCGTTTTTCCGCAAGTAGCGTGGCTAACGGGGTATCGGAAGTTTTGGTTTACGGAACTGCGGTAAAAATCGATTAAGTCTCAGCTCTAATTGAAAATATATGATTAATGTCATGGATATTTTTACCATCGGCTTTATGCTGGTTTATCTCGGGTTAATTTTGTTTTTTATCGTTGTCTTGATTCTGAAGATAAAAGAGCGGATTAGAGAGAAAAAAGAGGACAAATATAAAGACGTGGAAAAATAGACTCTGCGGCTATCAAGGACATATCCAGGGACTTGTGTATGGGGGGGGCTGTAATTAAATCATGCGGCGTTATTTTGTTTGAGCTTTTACGTTAGTTTTATCGGGTAGTTTTATTTTTCAACATAAATCCTGAAATCACAATGACCATCCGGATGTTGTTTTTGTGATTGAGAAGAGATGATGAGAGCGGGGGGGCAGTTGCAAGGGCTTGCTGAATAATTAAAAATTGTTATAATGAGCGAAAAGTCCGGAGGCGACATTATGAATCCGACAGATGAAGATATAAGACGGTCGCTGATAAGGGTATTGGGAAAAATCATAAAGAAAGAAGAACGCGAGCTCGAAAAAAAGAAAGCTGTTTTGAAAAAGCTGGAAGAAAAAGAAAACTTTATTTACAGAGTGCGCCTCGACAGTCTTTGGAACGAGGAGAAAACAGTAATTGTTTCGAATCCAGACTTGGAAACCGCAATGAAATTGGCAATCGATAAATTCAAGAAGGTCAATCACAGAGGCGACGTGCAGGCAAAAGTCAGCGTCTATGCCTTGATAGGTAAGACTGCAATCGCAGTTTGTGAAACAAAATATATGGATCTTTATAATAAGATGAGATAAATTAATCTTATTTCTTTTTTTATTTAGAGTTTATGGAGCAATCTTAAAAAGGAAAGAGAATTAAAAACTTTCAGGTTTGACATATAACGTAATATATCATTTAATAGATTAGCCAGAATCTAGGAGATAAATGTATAAAACAGAATAACGAAAGAGATAATGTCAGAAAAATCTTTGCCGGAAACCTTTCGAGAAGCAAGGATGCGTTTTAATGAGGTAAATTCTCACAGGAAACGAGATTCCGTGTCAGATAGAGTACTAGCTTCTGTCTTGGTAGACGACATAAAATATCTTGTTTTTATACCGGAGGAGCTATATCGGGGTTCTTCGCCAATAAAAATTACCGATTAAAAGACAATAAAATAAGCTTTCTTATTTCATTTTTATTTGTTCTCAGGCGGAAGGAGCCTTAAAATGTTTTCTCGGGTAAAAAGCCTCTCGATATCTCAAAATTAAGGCCTTTGGTTGTATGAATGTCCTCTATTTAAGGCATAAAATCAGTTCCAGCGCTTGTATCCAATTTCCTTGACTTTATTTCATTTCCGATATATTATGTAATCGTATATTGAAAATAAAATAATAGCCTTACCAGAGGCTGTTTTAAAATCGTGAGCATTTTAAGCCTTAAAGCGATATAGATGAAAATTAAAACTTATATCAGTGAAGTCAGGTCGGAAATGAGAAAAGTGAGCTGGCCGACGAAAGAAAAGACAATCAAAGATTCGATTCTAGTGATTGTGGCAAGCTTGGCAACCGCTGCGTTTATGGGCGGAGCTGACGCGATATTCAGTTATCTAGCCGAGAAAGCTATCGTGGGTTAGATTTAATTATTAAGAAGATAAGATTATGCCAAAACAAGTAGCAGATTTTGGGCGTAATTGGTATGTTTTGCATACTTATTCCGGATATGAAGATAATGTCTGTCGGAACCTGAAGCAGAGAATCGAATCCATGGGAATGGAGGAAAAGAT
The DNA here is from genome assembly GCA_028690055.1 of Minisyncoccota bacterium. Classification (GTDB taxonomy): domain Bacteria; phylum Patescibacteriota; class Minisyncoccia; order JAHIHE01; family JAGLIN01; genus STD2-77. The sequence goes on from JAQVBZ010000021.1 coordinate 22,972, forward strand.
TTTCGATGTGATGGTCCCTAAGGAAAAGAAAATCAAAATCAAGAACGGAAAAAGGAAAGTCGTGGAGGAGCGCATTTTCCCCGGATACGTGCTTGTGGAGATGATCGTGACGGATGATTCTTGGTATGTGGTGCGAAACACTCCGAATGTGACCGGCTTCATCGGTTCGGGCACGACACCGACGCCGGTGGAAGAAGAAGAAATGTTCGGTATCAAGAAGCGGATGGGAGTAAAGGAGCCGAAATATAAGATTGACGTGTCTATCGGGGATATGATCAAGGTCGTAGACGGTCCGTTCAAGGATTTCGACGGTAAAGTTGATTCTATTGACGAAGAGAAGGGTAAGATCAAGGTTTTGGTCCAGATGTTCGGCAGAGAGACTCCGATTGAACTTGATTTCTTGCAGATAAAGAAGATTTAGATTTTTTAAATGCGCCACACACCAACCTTCTCTCGTCGGGGCGAGGGAAGAAATGCGAATGCTTCGAATTTAAATGTAACTAATTGGTATTATTCAAAAATATGGCAAAGAAAATAATTAAAGCAATCAAGGTACAAATCCCGGCGGGCAAAGCGACTCCGGCACCTCCACTCGGTCCGGCCCTCGGACAGGCGGGTGTAAACATCCAGGAATTTTGTACTCGTTTCAATAACGATTCTAAAGGTTTGACCGACATCGTACCGGTTCGCATCATTGTTTACGATGACAAGTCTTATGAGTTCTTTATGAAGGGGGCACCTGCCACCAATCTCATTATGAAGGCTGCCGGAATCACCAAAGGCTCGAAAGTTCCGCAGAAGGATAAAGTGGGAAAACTGACACAAGCACAGCTTCGAGAAATCGCGGAGATTAAGATGAAAGATTTGAACGCCAACAGCGTGGAGCAGGCCATGAAGATTATCGCGGGCAGTGCAAGATCGATGGGTGTGACTATTGAGGAATAAAATATCTTTCTGTTGTCATTTCGAACGGATGTGAGAAATCTGGGAAAAATACTATGCGGATAATAATGTTATTTTTATAAAAATAACATGAGCAGAAAATCCTTCGTTTCTCAGACCCCTCAATCGCAGTAGTTCATTTTGGGATGACAATATAGGTTTTAAAAATTTAATCATTTATTTGTGGGAGCTTGATTATCAAGCGTTCGTACCACGAAAGGAAAAAAATATGCAAAGATCAAAACGTTACAGAAGTTTGAAAGAACAAGTCGATAGAACCAAGGTTTACTCTATCGAAGAAGCGGTCAAGATTTTGACCAAGGGCGCCAACTCGAAATTTGATGAGAGTGTCGAAGTTCACATCAGGACCGGTATCGACCCGAAGCAGGCCGACCAGCAGATCAGAGGCACGATCGTACTGCCATACGGAACCGGAAAAGAGAAAAAGATCGCCGTTTTTGCCGAAGGAGCACAGCTGGCAGAGGCGGAAGCGGCAGGTGCCGATATATTCGGCGGACAGGACTTGATCGATAAAATCAAGCAGAGCAAAGAAGTGGATTTTGATGTTTCGGTAGCAACGCCTGAAATGATGAGAAAGATGGCGAGTATTGCCAAAATTCTCGGTCCAAAAGGCTTGATGCCTTCACCGAAGACTGACACGGTAACGACTGACATCAGGGGTACTGTCGAGCAGCTCAAGAAAGGTAAGTTGAGTTTCAAGAATGACAATACTTCAAATCTTCACCAATTGGTAGGAAAAGTTTCTTTCGGCGAAGAAAAATTGCGTGAGAATATACAAGCTTTTGTGCAGAATCTTCGGGACAACAAACCGACCGGTGCCAAAGGTGAGTTCATTAAGACTATTACCATTACTTCCACTATGGGAGTCGGGATTAAGGTTAATCTATAGAGATTTCGTGAGAACCGGTCTTTTGACCGGTTTCTTGGTGAGTGGGTTTCTGGTAATATCGATATCAAGCAGCTTTTTGTTGCTTGGTATAAATATTATTTGAAATCAAGGATCGGATTGGGGTACTCTCTTCTGCAACAGATTGAATATATCATTATCCCCCCCCACCCAGACCCTCTCCCGATGGGAGAGGGGACGTGTTAACCTTGTTTGTTTTGTAGGGACGGTGGTATTGCCCCGTTTCGCTTATAAGTAGCAACTATTTCCATGGAGGAGAGTATAAAAAATCTTGGAGTTTTTCCCTCGCAAATGATAAAGCAGATGATTGAGGCGGGAGAGGTGACGGCGGATATTGAAAATATTCAGCCTGCCAGTCTTGATCTCGGTATTTCGGATGAAGCTTATCGGATGCGGGGGACTTTTTTGCCTAGACGCGGCGAGAAGATACGTGACGTGATTGAGAAAGAATCTATCTATCGGGCGGATCTCAGGAATCCATTAGAGAGGAACGGCGTATATCTCATTCGGCTTAACGAGACACTGAATCTTCCTAAAGATAAGTTCGCCTTTGCTTCCTCTAAGAGCTCGACCGGCAGAGTCGATTTGCAAACAAGACTTTTGGTAGATGGTTATCCCCGCTTCGATACAGTGCCATCGGGCTATCAAGGCGAGCTATGGCTGCAGGTGATTCCGAAATCTTTTCTCATCAAACTGTCCTTCGGAGAGCGATTGAATCAGATTAGGCTTTTTAATTGCCAGGCGCGAGTCAGCTGGCAGGATATGGCAGAGGTTTATGATACCAATAAGCTGCTTTTTGATAAGGATCATAATTTTATCGAGACCAAAGATAAGATTTCAAAAGAGGCTGGAAATAAATTGACAATGAATATTGATTTGGAAGGAGAGGGAGAGGGGAGCATTATCGGTTATAGAAATATTTCTCACGATCAAGTATTGGATTTCAGCAAGATCGGGCAACATAATGCAGATGACTTTTTTGAGCCGATTTACGCTCGAAAAGACAAGAGTATATTGATGGAAAAAGAAGCCTTTTATATATTTTGTACCAAAGAATCAGTCCGTATTCCCCGCGAATTCTCCGGTGAGATGATTGCCTATGATATCTCCAGTGGGGAATTTCGCAGCCATTACGCCGGTTTCTTCGATCCGGGCTTTGGCTATGGTGAGAATGGAGAAATCAAAGGCAGGCGCGCGGTGCTGGAAGTGCGGTCATTCGACAACAACTTCATTTTCCGCGACGGCCAGCCAATCTGCCAGATGAGTTTCGAGAAACTGATCGAACCTGCTGATTTTATTTACAGCGAAAAGATAGGTTCGCATTACGCCAATCAGAGCGGGCCGAAACTGAGTAAGCATTTTAGATAGAATTAATAAAAAAGAACTGTCCTTATACAATATCAAAAGGACAGTCCTTTTTATTAGTTAAAGAAAACCACCGACGAAGTCGGTCGTCCACGGTTTCCGATTGCGGACGAAGTCAGTTTGGGATAGTATGTATGGTATAAACTAACAATTTTACCTCGATAACTATATGTCCGA
>JAQVBZ010000040.1 GCA_028690055.1 Minisyncoccota bacterium
ACAACCGCGCAGGTTAAAACCTGCTACTCCATCCGGTAAGAACGTATCACAATCTGGCATGCTGTATCATGGAGTAGCGGGATTCATCCCGCGCTGCTATCCTAAGCCGCTAAACCCGTCGCAATCGCACGTTCCATTCGCATCGGACAACCGCGCAGGTTAAAACCTGCTACTCCATTGCATAAGATGGTTTTCTCCGGCATCGGACAACCGCGCAGGTTAAAACCTGCTACTCCATTGCATAAAATAGTTTTATCCCACATCGCACGATTGTGCAAAAAAAGAAAGCGTCCCGAAGGTCGCTATTGAGTGTTTTTTTACAATTTTTGTATTACTATCCCTGCCAAGGTGATAATTGCGATTATAAGTACGGCGGCATAGGCCTTGATGGCAGCTTGGTTTTTTGCTTTTATACAATCGAAGAGGGCCTTTGCAGCCAGGCAATTGTACCCTACAAAAACAAATATGATCGGGATTATTAGTTTCTTCGGCAAGAGATTTCGCATTAGCATTAATGTGTCTATTGCAAAAGTAAAACAAAACAGCTGGCAGTTTATCCTGAGGTAGCCTTTCCGCCGGTAGTATTCCACCGGATAGTTTTCCTTCGGATAATTTCCCTTTACCATCAGAGACCCTCCTACTTTTTTATCACCTTTTTCTATTTTGTTATTTGTTCTAGCATATGTTAAAAACTAGGCTTAGTCAAGCTCCTTCCCGATGTTTTGCTTTTACCTCTTGCTAAAGCTCAGCTCTGTACTATAATTGAAGCAGTTAGATATATAATTATAAATATATTCTTTTTTAGCAAATAAAGCATAAAATATAATGGCGCAAATAAAAAAAGCTATCATCCCGGTAGCGGGATTTGGAACTAGGTTTTTGCCGGCAACAAAGGCACAGCCAAAGGAGATGTTGCCCATTGTGGACAAGCCGATTATCCAGTATCTGGTGGAGGAAGCAGTCGCGGCAGGCATTGAAGAGATAATCTTTGTCACCGGTCGCGGTAAGCGCGCTATCGAGGACCATTTTGACTGCTCATTCGAACTTGAGCACACCTTGGTAGAGAAGAACAAGACTGACCGCCTTGAGGCGATTTACAATATCAGTAATATGGCGAAATTCAGTTTCGTCCGCCAACCGAAGCCGCTGGGAGATGGGGATGCTCTGCTTCGCGCCCGGCACCTTATCGGAGATGAACCGTGCGCGGTGCTTTTCGGGGATGATATCGTTGATGCTGAGAAGCCTTGCATCGGCCAGTTGATGGATGTATTCTATAAATATGAAAGTCCGGTATTGGCACTTATGGAAGTGCCGAAAGAGGAGGTGTCCAGTTTTGGAGTGGTAGGCGCCACCAAGGTGGAGGACCGCGTTTATGCGATTAAAGAACTGGTGGAGAAACCGAAGATGGAAGAAGCTCCCTCCAATCTTATTATCGTGGGAAAGTACATCGTTACCCCGACCGTATTCGATGCTTTGGAGAAAGTCGTTCCCGGTAAGGACGGAGAGATTCGACTGGCGGATGCGCTGATAAGTATGTTGGGTAAACAGGCTTTTTATGGCTACAAATTTGAAGGCAAGCGCTATGATTGTGGTAGCAAGCTGGGATTTTTGGAAGCGACTGTCGATTATGCGCTCAAGCACAAGGAAGTGAAAGACGCCTTCAGGGATTTTTTGAAAGCGAAACAATTATAAAAGTGTAATACCAAATCGACTTAATCTGTGACATAATGATTTCACTATTATTCCCCCTCACCCCGACCCTCTCCTGTCCGAAGCGGGATAAATTACAAATGCTGTACGACTGGATTGTAGAACAGATTTAGTTAATTTGGTATAATATAGATTATATGGCGGACTAGCGGGTTTAGTTCCGCTCTGATGAGATTTGGTCTTAGACATCCAAGGCCAGATTTCCTGTTTCTCTCAGGGGTCGGTTTTTTCGTTTTTGTGGGTCGTACGCAATATATGGTTTTGATTATCTTGTCATTCTGAGGTACTCCGAAGAATCCCGTGAGAAAGCGCGAGGAACCTGATAACGGGATCCTTCGCCAAAGCTCAGAATGACACGTAATATTTTGTTTAAGAGATTTCTATGTAATACCAAATTAACTTAATCTGTGACATAATGATTTCACATTTATTCCCCCTCACCCTGACCCTCTCCCGATGGGCGAGGGAGAAATTCCAAACGCTCTATTACTGAATCGTAGAACAGATCTAGTTAATTTGGTATCAGAATTGCCTTGACTGCTTTAGTTAATACTATATATTACGTATGACCCGTTTTATTCTCGATAAGGATAGTACTTTTGATATTTAATCTACCTTTTTCTTCTAACGCTATGAAAATCGCTGTTTATGCCGATGAAATAACGCGGCAGGGTGAATCGGGGGTCAAGACTTATTCTCTGGAAATCATCAAACATCTCCTTCAAAATGACGAAAAAAACGAATATACGCTCTATTGCAGGAAGGATATCTCTGACAAGATAGCTTCGCAAAAAGCGAAAATTGTTGTGACAGGGGGCGAAAAACGTTTCTGGGCCTTTACCGTCTTTGCCAAACTGGTCAAGGCCGAACGTCCGGACGTGGTTTTTATGCCCGTTCAGACTTTTCCGTTTTTGATTCGGCCCAAAGGTAAGCTAAAAATCGTCATAACCGTGCATGACGTCGCCTTTCTTTTCTTCCCTCAGCATTTTACCTTTATAAGAAGACAGATATTGCAATTCCATACCAAGCGCGCGGTAAAATTCGCTGATAGGGTTATCGTGCCGTCAGAGGCTACTAAAAATGACCTTGTTCGTGTCTATGGAGTCAGTCCTGAGAAGATCAGAGTAGTCTATCATGGCGTTTCCGGGGAACTGCTGAAAATGGCGGATAAAAACGATCCTCGCGTCATCGGCCTTTCGGGAAAAAGCCCCTATATTCTCTACGTCGGTTCGGTACAGCCGCGCAAAAACATCATAAGGCTCGTCCGGGCTTTTGATATGCTCAAGGCTACGGGGAAATTCAATGAGTACAAACTGATTATTTGTGGCGGCAAAGGGTGGCTTTATGAGAAGATATATCAACAAATGGGTTGCAGCCCTTACAGTGAGGATATTATCTTGGTGGGGGACGCGAGTAATAATCTCTTGGCGAGTCTGTACGCCGGTGCGACGCTTTTTGTGATGCCGTCGCTCTATGAGGGATTCGGGCTACCTGTCGTGGAGGCAATGAGTTTCGGACTTCCGGTCATTTGCGCTGACAATTCTTCCCTGGCGGAAATCGCCGACGGTGCCGCTTTACTTGTGGATGCTTATAGTCCGGAAGATATTTTTCGCAAAGTAGAGCGGATTTTGGAAGACGGAAATTTGCGATTTGAGCTTTCGAGGAAGGGGCTCGCCCGGGCGAAGGATTTCAACTGGGAAAAGACAGCTGAAGAAACGCTGGAGGTTATCGAGTCGGTCAGATAATTTAACTCATCAAGCCGCCTCCTCGGAGACGGCTTTTTGTGTTAGCGGTTATTGATCACGGATTAGCGGGATAAGTCCCGCTACTCCGTGATGTATGGCGTTCTGCCGGGTGGAGTAGCATGCGCGGCCGTCCTAAGCGGATGGAGCAATCATACGCAGTGGAGTAGCAGGTTTTAACCTGCGCCGGCTGTCCTAAGTGGATGGAACGTGCGATTGCGACGCATTTATGGCTTGGGACAACAGCGCGTGATGAATCCCGCTACTCCGTGATGTATGGCGTTCTGCCGGGTGGAGTAGCAGGTTTTAACCTGCGCCGGCTGTCCTAAGTGGATGGAACATGCGATTGCGACGCATTTATGGCTTGGGACAACAGCGCGTGATGAATCCCGCTACTCCGTGATGCATGGCGTTCTGCCAGGTGGAGTAGCAGGTTTTAACCTGCGCCGGCTGTCCTAAGCAAAAGAAACAGATCCTAACGCTGCATTTGCCACAATAGGACAGCGGCGCGGGAGAAATCCCGCTACTCCAATATTAAAATAGTTCGGAGAAGCTTCCCCCCCCTTGTCATTATCACTGTTTTACTCTATGATAAGATTATTGTTGGCGGATTATTCTGTCCGATTTCTTGTATGCGCGTTTTTCTGCTTTTTGATTTCGGCGAAGATTAGCCAAAATATGGCATTTTATCGGATATCCGAGGCACAAGTGTAACGTTTCTATTTTATTTACGTCTACTACTAACGAAAGCGAAACTTATGTTGTCTGGCGAAAAAACAATTTTGCAGAGAGCTCAAAGAGGAGACACGGACGCTTTCGAGCAGGTCTATGATTTCTATGTCCCCAAGATATTTCGTTTTGCCTTTCTCAAGATAGGCAATAAGGAAAACGCTGAGGACCTGACATCAGAGACATTTATCAGATTCTGGACGGTCATCCGTAAGGAGAAAATCACTGCCGAGTCTGCCGAGCCTATTCTTTACAAAATAGCTCGCAACCTCATAATCGATTTCTATCGCAAGAAAGAAATCATTGCACAGGAGATAGACGAGGAACTCGCCAATACCATCTCAGACAAGCAGAGCGATTTCATTAGCCGGATGATCAACCGAGAGGAAATCAAGGAAATGATGGAAATTCTGCGGGAAATCAAAGACGAATATCAGGAAATTATCATTCTGCGGTTTGTGGAAGAGCTGGAGATCGAGGAAGTGGCGCAGATTACGGGCAAGACCAAGGGTTCCGTCCGCGTCTTATCCCATAGAGCCCTCAAGTCGTTGGAAAAGGTGATGAAGATGAAAGAGAATAAGATTATTTAGATATATAAAGCAAAGACGTTTTGTGTCGTGGAGTAGCAGACTTTAGTCTGCGCGGCTGTCCCATACGGATACAACGGACTATATGCGACGCATTTTGGCTTAGGGTAACAGCGCGCGCTAAAGCACGCTACTCCAATTTGCAAAACTTCAGCTGCATAAAAAAATACAAAAAGTAAAATAAACCTCGACAATGCAAGAAGATATCATTTATAAATTGAAAACGTTGCAGTCTATCGAGCCGGAAGCGGCTTGGCAGGCGGACAAGAAAAGGAAGCTTATAGAAAAGATATCTGTTTTTGGTGTGCAAAACGATATTTTCCTTAGCGCTGGCGATATCTATACAGAGAAGTCGAAATTCAGCTTTGCCTCATTGATGCCTAGCCGTTTGGCAGTTTCGCTCACTTCTTTCGCTTTGATACTGACGAGCGGCATCTTTACGGTAGGGGCTTCGCAGTCCAGTTTGCCGGGCGAGACGCTTTATCCGGTAAAGAAAGCGAGCGAACAGATGAAGCTGGCGTTAACTTCCGACCAGAATAAGCCGAGAGTGGAAATAGAGCAGGCGGGAAAGCGGCTTGAAGAACTGGCGGAAATCAGCAAAAAATCCTCGGATGTGAATCAAAATGAGAAAGTAGAGACATTGGTCGCAGAATTCCAGGCCAAGGTG
>JAQVBZ010000041.1 GCA_028690055.1 Minisyncoccota bacterium
TTCCGATCGAAGTTAAATCAGCAAGAAGGACTCGTTCAAGAAGTCTTGCAGAGTACAGGAAAAAATACAGCCCGCGTATTGCCGTCCGGACCAGTCTCCGGAATATTGCCAGGCATTCGGATGAATACGGTGAGGTCCTGGAGATTCCGCTATACCTTCTCTGGAGACTGAAGGCATACCTCTGAGGGTTATTAACCAGAAAATCCACAATCCTGAGGTAATTTCTCATTTTTTCAAGTACAGGGTTGTTACCAATAAAAAATGAAACAAGAGATTTTAAAGAAAGTGCGAGAGGCGGAACCCGGCCCATCGGGTGACGAGCGAAGGGGATCCTTACCTATCCCCGAAGCGGGGAAAGAGCGAGAGCGAGGGGACCGGCGACGCCGGTGATTGCCGGCCGGTCCCGGTGCAGCCTGCAAAAATGGCAAAAACCGGTGATTCAGAAGAGGAAAATGATTAATATCAAGACTGGGGCAGTTAAGCGATTGTTGGTAATCTGCTAAAATGAAAATTATCCCGTTTTTTCTAGAGAGAGGATCCATTCACGGTAGATTTGGATTTTTTGGTAAATCGTTCGAACTCCGAATGCATTTTATCAATTAATACTTTACTGCGGTATGGTTGAACAACGGGAGAGTCTTTCAATGTTAATTCACATTGTCGTTTAAATTTTCGATTGTAGTCATGATTCATTTTTATGACGGAAATGTGAATCCCATAATTAATTCCTTCTGAATGAATATGGAGAATTTCCTTTCCTCCATCAGGATTTGAAGTTTTTTTAATGGAATCAATGACATATTGCTTTTTTGTCTTGATTTTTACGGTTTCTAATTGAAGGCGTTGGATGTATTTAACATCCTTACTATTAATAAAAAGAATGATATCAAGTGCATTTAAAAGATGCAATCGGTTTATATTGTCAATATCGCTTTCATTTGTCAAATTAATAATTGAGTTGGATTCTCCCAGAATTACATACGCATCCTCATGAATTAGCAAAAGAAGCAGTTTGTCGCTTAAAGGGCAGAACATTTGAAGGCCGGGGGACTGCATGCCGGTCAAATTGTCATTTTTTATTCGAAAATAATTGTTTTTCACAACAGGGGAATCACTCGAAATAAATGGAGTTCCCGTGTTGTTGACGATTAAAATTGGTTTTAAATCAGTGATTCCCCAAGTTCCTGTCAGAGAAGACCCCATAATAAATTTATAATATTCTGGATTTTCTATTCGAATTGAGTCAAAATATCTGGGAGGTTTGCCATCAGATACTGCTCTGGCATTCATCATTGGTTTGAAAATCTTTTCTGAGATTAAATTCGTGAAATTATCAGCAATAATTTTAGCCTCTTTTGTCCGAGTAATTTGAAGCGTGAAAAATGTCAATAATGTGAAAATTTCATCTTTTGAGAGACATGTAACGCTTTGATTTTCAACAATTTTTTTAATTACGTCCGCTTGATATCTCTCAATATCGGACAGTGCTTTTTCAAATTCGGTATCCTTGCCGTAAAAATATTTGCTCTGGCATGTCGATTTAATCGGACTTAAGAAATCAGTTCCAGACTCAAGATGATATACATTGATGTGATTTCCATCATCTGAAAAATTCTTAAGATAAAATTGGGGGATATAATGCTGTTTTTTGTTTTCAGGCATTTTAACGTCTTATTGTTGTTTACTTCAATGGAAGATTAAAATTATTCGATTCCTATCACAGATGCGAGTTTACCCCTGAAGTATTTCGTCTGCATATTTTATGAACAGAGATCTGTTCGAGGGGTACTTATGTGTGATCAAGCCGCGCGCCGCTTTTGTAGAACCTTCGCTGCTTTTCTTCGGTTGATTGTTGGGATGAAGACGCACCAAGCTTGTCGCGCTGCTCCTGCGCCAGCGGTTGCCCCGCTCCGCTCCTCGCATATCGCTTCTCGGAATTCTCGTCTCTGTATTCGATAACTCAACTAAATGACCTATATATGCCTATATTACAATCTAAATATAATGTTCAATGTGACTATGGACTCCGTTCTGTCAGATCCAACTTGGATATCCGCTATTGCTGCGGTTATTTTTGGAATTTTGACATTGATTGCTGCAATTTGTTTTGCCTATTTCTCCCCTCAGGCTGTTCTGTCAAAGATTGAAAAAAAGAAGTATATCGACGAAAAGAGAAAAGAACACTATTCAAAACTGGATAAGGAGTTTTTCAAGCCTCTTTCAACTGGTATTTTCTTACGTCGGAGCAGTACTGTAACAGACGAATTAGATTCGCTAAAACTCGAATTCTTGCCTCTGGAACAGAAATCCTTAAAAAATGCAATTAATCATCTGAAAGTTGACAATCCCGAGTGTTATGCCGAATATGAATCTTTACCCGGAACTGTAAAAAAATATAATTCGGCGCTGCAAGAATTTTATGATAACCTTGAATCTGATATTAGATACGAATTTAATGGAGTTCTTGCGCTAAATGAAACATTTGTTCCTGATCAAGATTGTTTTACGATTAGTGTAAAACAGGTAAAAGAAGTCATCCTAATTTTATTTTCTCGTTTTCTTAATAATATATCAGATTATGATAAATTATCCTGCCATTCCTCCTCTTTAGGCTGCCGTTCTCCTCCACCCATCCAGCCTTGCGACTACCTCCTGCGGATCTATCCCGAGCGCCTTCAGAATCTCCCGCTGCTTCTTCGTGACCTCCGTAATCATCAGCGAACCGTTCGCCATCTCAACCATCCTCAACTTTGAAAGTTCCAGCAGGAGCCGATCCGGCGGATATCGACTCTGGAGCCCTGCGTCCTGCACCCTCTTTCGAAACGCCATCCTGACAACCAGAGCAAGAAATGCGACGAACAGCACACCTCTCACTGTTTCCTCAGATTTCTGGCGGAGCGGCATCACCTCGATCTCGTTTTTCAGGACGTTGAAACTCTTCTCCACCAGATCCTTTTCCCGGTACAACGCAAGGCACGACTCCCAGGTGAAGTCCCCGCGGTAGAGCAGGATCATCATGCCCATCCGGTTTACCCGTGCGGCAACGGCCTTCGGCCGCGTCTTCACGACGAACCTGCCATCCTCCAGGGTCCATGCAATATACTTCTCATACGATCGGGCTATCGACTCCACCACCTCGGCCGGATTCATCCACGGACGGAGTTTAACCTCCCTCAACCGTTCCATCCGTTCGTGCAACTGCCGGTAGAACGACTCCCGTTCCTGCTGTTCTCGGGACGGGCTGAAGTACGCAAATGCCGAGATCGACTGGTCGCCGATGACCAGTTCGGTCTCCTGCACGAAGAGCGTCTTTCCCTCGTAGAGGTGCAGATTGTCCGGGTGATCGACCGTCGTATGGAGGGCCGCATAGGCCTGTTTCACGGTTTTCATCGTCGTTGTCGGGGGAAGGACAAACTCATAGGGCGATGTGAGCAGGGCATCGAGATTTGCAACAGAAAAGAAACCGCGATCCATGACGAGTGCGGTGTCTTGAACGCCCGATTCCGTCAAGGTCGTGATTGTACGGCCAAGCGTGGAGACGTCAACGATGCTGCCGGGATAGACCTCATACCAGAGGGGAATGCCTCGCGTCCGATCGACCGTGAGGGAGAGATTGATCTGCCGGAGGTCCAGGCCGTCGCGGTTGTAGCCTCGCTCAAAAAGAGGAATGGTATTCGTCCAGGACGAGATCGAGGTGATGTCGTAGAGGAGAGCACTGCCGTTGCCCCGCGACCGGACAAGCGTTCGGCAGAAATGAAGAGGGAGATCGGACGATCCGATCGTTTCGAGGAGGGTGCTGAGTGCATTTGACGAGAGGGAGAGATCCGGGTAAAGGTGGGCGAGCACCGTTCCTTCCCACCAACTTTCGATCTGTGAGAGGGGGAGAGGCGAGATCACGCGGTTGAGGGCAAGCGTAAGGAGGGCCTGTACTTTTGTTCCGGGAAGATGTTCTGAGAGAAGAGTATCGAGACGAAGGGCGTCGAGAATGGCAAGGAGCGGGAGATATTCGCCGTAAGCGAAAGTCAGACGCGGGACTCTATTGGCGTCTCTGACCCGAACAGGTTCACCGTCAACGGATTTGCCGAGATACCGACTCCGTTGGCGCGTTCGTTTCGAGGCAGGATCGTAGTAGTAGGTGATCTCGTAGAGATACTCCTGGCCGTTGATGATCTTCGTCCGGATGGTGGAACCCATACTGTACGGTAATTAGGCTGCTTGGAGTAATTAAATATTGCGTCGGAGGGAGCGAAAGAAATCCGGGCAGGGGAGATCGGCGGATGGGCAGCCTAAATTATGGAAGGGGAGGTTAATAATATATCAGATTATGATAAATTATCTATTCAAAAATCCTGCAAGGTCGCGATATTTTCCGACCTTGATAAGCGCGAAGGAGCTGCCGCGTTCTATGGTGAAAATCCTTTGCAACCTTTTGGAGTTGGAATCACGAATATTCATTTTGAACTTCCTATTGACGTTAAAAATCCGGAGGGGGGGGTGACTCAACGATTTATCGATACAGAACAACGAAATAAACAAAAAATTCAGGTTATTATTAATCAAATTTGCTCAATTGCATCAAAAGAATCTATATTCAAAAAATACCGGGAAATAATGAAAACTCGTGAAGATATTCTGAAAATCGAGAACAGAATTTCACATGAATTCAACATCATCTCAATATCCATAAATAAGGGCGATTACGACACAAAAGCAAAATGCTGTGCCGATAGAAAACTTTGGTGATATACTTAATTTTGTAAATATTTACCCCATTTTTACAACCGTTAAATAAACCCGGCAATACTCTGTTTGTGGTTCGAAAACGAGCCACGGAGTTACCTCAACTATAGCAGATTTTGTACAGAATGCAAATTTAAAAAAGCGCGGTGCGCAAACTTGCGGAGCCCTAAATAGGATCCTGGACACGTGATTAGAACAGTGACATTTTCACAACTAACTATAATCTCTTAAAACAGTGCGAGAGGCCGGATTCGAACCGACGGACCCCTGCGGGAACAGATCTTGAGTCTGTCGCCGTTAGCCACTTGGCTACTCTCGCAATTTGCAGACAGTATTCGCCCGGCCCACTCTAATACCTATCGCCGGGCAGAACCCCCGGCGCTCAGTACCGGATCGAAAACCCCTGATAAGCCCCGGAGGGCGCTTCCCGCCGCACCTCGACCCCGTCCACCCGCGCCC
>JAQVBZ010000022.1 GCA_028690055.1 Minisyncoccota bacterium
CGTGTTCATCGGTAGAGGCTGTGCCATTAGCGACGGAGGTCACATTGCCATTGCTGTCAGTGGTGGTAGAAGAAACATTTCCACCACCCGTGGTGGTAGTGGTGGTGGTATTGCCATTGCTGTCGGTGATGTTGGTAGTGGTAGTACCGGTATTGTCGGTGGTAGTAGTACCGGTACCAGTGGCAATTACATTATTGCCACTGTCAGTTGTAGTAGAGGTCACATTACCATTGCTGTCAGTGGTGGTAGTAGTGACGTTTCCGTTATTGTCGGTAGAAGTAGAGGTAGAAGTACCATTGCCATTATTGGTAGTCGTAGTCGTACCGCCAACACCGTCGGTATCGCCAGTGACAAGCGTGGTACCGGCGCCACCTGTAGCAGTAGTACCAGTACCGGTACTGCTACCGGTACCGACTGTAGCACCGAGACCAGACTTGCCGGAATCGGGACACCCACTGTAAGATATCGTGGCATCGCCTCCGCTCAAGTCAACAACCGCACCTCCCTTACAATCGTGAATATTATTGTTACATATAAAGACTGTGGAAGCTCCCTGAACCTCAATACCGGCATAACCTCCGGCACCTTCATCGCGAGCAATATCATTACCGTAAATATAGATATTCTTCGTACCATCAGGACGCACGCCACTGTTGCAGTAAATACGTATATAATTGTCATAAACCCACACATCACTGGATCCTATAGCATACACAACGTCATGTCCCGGCTGCCGAACAGTATTATTATGAAATTTAACATTTGAACAACCGGAAAATTTCAGAATATCGTTCCAATTGTGGTGTAAATACATATTATCAACCTCAATGGCACTACTACCCTTAAAATAGATCATAGTATAAAGATATTGTCCGCATTTACCATTCGCATCATCGTTATTTGCCCTATTGCCATCAATTTCAAAACCGGTAATACGCACATTGGAGACAGAAAGCCCTTCTAACATATTTTTGTATTCCGGCCAATGCACACCGCCTGCCAAAACTATTTTAGCTCCCGAATCCCCTTCTAGGACGGTATTACTTTTGAGCACAATCGTATCGTTGATAACGTACGTTCCAGCGTTCAAATGAACCGTACCACCGCTGGCTAGGGCAGCATTGATTTGAACCTGATTGCTACTACTTCCTGTTGTGGCAGAAAGAGTCCCCCCTGCCTGAGCATGCGGCAAATTCACAGAGAAGAAACCGCAAACAAGTAGGATGGCGAGAAAAAAATCAGACTTAAGACTACGCATTTTTGTGGATTAGAAATAAAAGAAATTATTTCAGATTAATATCAAAAAAACCAAAGAATCAGAAACCGCGAATAAGAAATCCATCTGCAATCCTAGCACATCGTGTACCATTCTCCCCCGAGAGGATCAATGTATCCGAGAAGAGTAAGGATAGTATTCACTATAACCCAAGCTGAAAATACGATAGTAAAACCGATAAGCACATATTTAATCATTGATTTCGCTTTGGAAATTACATCCGAGCGGCCCACAGCGTAGATGTAAAGGAATCCTGCAAAAATAATGGCCAAAATCGCGGTGATTCCCGCCATCTTCATAAGAAATTGTATAATCAGTTGCCCCATCAGGACAACAGAGCAGAGTCCACACTTATCGCATTCGTTCCAGTCGGTGTCGGGATCATCGGTGTTCCGACCACAAGGAACGAGGCCGCCGGATTCTTTGGCAATACTACAAGCAGCAGTGGCAGACTCTGCAGCAGAACCCAATTCAGGAAAATAAGGCGCAACATATGCCCCTTCGGCTGACGTGGCTGAAGCAGACTCGGGACTATCTCCACTACTGATCGCGGTCATGGCTACCGATGAATCGTAATAATCAGGTGCGTCATTGTCACCATTGCCCATATCCATCTCAGTAAAGGAACCGGTGCCGACTCCGCCGCTTCCGGTGCCGGGAATATAATCACCAAGATTGGTAGTTTCACCACTGGTACCGACAGATTCGCCGGTGCTGGCAGACGCTGTACCGTCAGAGAATTCAACAGTTGAGAAAAGATCCGGCTCAGGAGCTGGAGGCATGGGCTCTTGCGGGATAATACCGGTAAGACTAGCTTGCGAAGTATTACCATATACACCGGCGTTTACTCTGTCACCATTTTCCTCCGGTTCATTCGAATAATCGCCGTAGACAGAATCCTCGGTCTGGGGAACGCCCGCATCAATGGCGGGAGAATTCTGCTGGTCGGCAGTCCATGACGAAGATGCCGGGTTCCACCTACCAGCCATAGACAGAAGATGATAGTCTTCCCCGGGATTGTAAAAAAGAGGATTCCCGTTAAAATTGCCAGTGCCGCTTACGGTGGCATCTTTGACATTATTATAGAAAACATTATAGGTTACTTCACTACCGCCCTGTATACCTACCCCGGTACCGGCGGCGGAATATTTGCCGGTCGTGGTCCCGACCACGATATTATTCAGAATCTTCATCGTGTTTTTGCCATCGTAGATGCCACTTCCAAAATTACCATCGAAAGTATTATTATAAACCACGGCAGCCGAACCGCCGGTATTGGTAATACCTCCGGTAGCACCAACAGCACTGTCACGGCTGTATCCGTTGCCAACAAAAAGGTTGTGGTGAACTTCTACTGGCCATTTGCCATTGTACTTCGCAATCGCAGTCGAAAACCAAATCCCCGATCGCCAGATGTCATGAAAAACGTTCCGAAAAATCTGGACATTGAAAACTGGGTATTCGGAATGCCCCTTATCTGCAATCTGCACGCCTGCGCTACTGTCCGCACTATTGTAGGAATACATCTCATTGTCGTGGATACTGAAATCGGAGCAATTGTCGCCTCTGATACCATCGCTAGACCTGACGGCAATCTTGTTGCCATAAGCTTCGATGCCATGGGAGTAAAGAGCATACAGCCCCTCATGCCCCGAGGCATTAACATAGTTGTTATAAAATCTGATATCACTGCACTTATTGACTTTTACCGCATCGTTAGCCCCATCCTGCATAGTCATATCGTGTACAGAAAGGTTACTCCCGTTAGAAAAATATATCATAGTATAATAACCTCGCCCGGAATATCTATCTACGTACTGACTCTCACAATTGGAAAAGTCTGAATCCCACTTCAACGGCCGGTAGCAAGCAGCGGAGCCTGAAGAGACATTACCTCCACCACTATTCTGGCGGAAATTAAAATTGCCATCAACCGTAAAACATTTGATTTCCACGCCCGTTAATCCCGCGCCACCACCGATCATAGGGTCCAGAATGCTCTGCGCGCCCGCGTGTCCGACAGTTTTCCAATTCGCATGATCTTTCAATTGTATAATTGTCTTATCTTTTTCCCCCTCCAGAATTATATTGCTTCTCAACACGATCGGATGGCTGATTATATAGGTCCCGGCTTTCAGAAAGATTGTTCCGCCAATAGGAGCATTTTGGATAGCCGTATTGATTTGATCCTGATTATTCTCCCCCGACTGAGGAGAAAGAGAAGTGGTATTGGCACCACTGCCGCCGCTGCAAGCCGAATCGGCCGCAAGCGCACTCGGAGTAAAAAAAGATAGGGAGGCAAAAGCGAGGAATACCGACAGCAATATTTTTTTCATAAGCTTGTATTGTTTATTAATCTAAAACACGATATTTTTTTACGCTGACCCATAAACCAGACGCGACACGAAAGAAACTAGCAGACGGTATACCACTCATCCCCCATAGGATCGATGTAGCCAAGAATCGTAAGGAAGCTATTTACGATAGCCCAGGCTGCAAAGACCACAACAAACCCTATGATAGCATACTTCACCATCAGTTTTGCTTTGGCAATCAAACTCGTTTCTCCTGTCGCGAAGATATAAAGAAATCCCGCAAAAATGATAGCCAGATTAGCCGCAATCGCCGCAAGCTCAACCATAAATTCGACGCTGAGCTGCCCCATCAAGACGAGACCACAAAGGTCACATGGTTTGCATTCGTCCCAAGAAGTACCGGAGCTGTTAGTGTTTCGTCCGCAGGGAATCAGCCCACCTGAACCTTCAATGACACTGCAGCCTTCAGTAGCGGAGGGCACACTCTCTCCCAACGGACCGAAATAACTCTCTCGCTCGGTTTCCTGAGGAGCGGACGCCACCTCGACAGCGGTCGTCATACTCGTTTCAGTCACAGCGGCTCCAGGATCGTAATAAGCCGGCAACTCAGGCGCCTCTACGTCGGAAGCACCGGACCACGAGCCGCCGTCACCGATTTCAGCGGTGGTAACCGAATTGGAACCTATACCATCCGAACCGCTACGAGGACTAATCACTGCTGAGATACCGGTCTTCCCCGCCCCCGCCTCGACAGTGTTTCCGTATCGCCCCATATCGATTCTGCCACCATTGGGATCCGGCTCCTTGGTAAAATCGCTGCTCGGATCTCCGGCATCTATACAAGGAGAACCTTCTTGCAGATGATAATCATGCCCGAGTTCGTTCACGAACTTAGGATCTTTGCTTATATTATCAGACAGCGTCATCGTCTGATTGTCTTTACCGCCGAGATTGAGCCTATCTATCGGATCCCCACCCAAATAAACACTCTGTCCTTCAATATCACCTCCTTCGTTATACCAGACGTCATTATAGGAAACGATTATCATATGCGTGTCCGGCGCGAGATTACTGATTCCAACACCCCCTGTATCGGTATCGCCCCCCGCAGTACTGCGCCGGTGCTGTGTTTTTACGATGATATTATTTTTTAGTATGGTTTTATACCCCCAGCCGCTGACACTATTGGCAGTGACCACCGCCACGACTCCGTAATTATAGGCATGATCGATAGTATTGTTCTCAACAACCACTTCATAAAAACCGCTGGTAACAATCGCACCCACCCAGTGAAAATAGGAATTGAGGCCCGTTTCATAAAAAACATTATGATTGATATTTACAGCGGTATCGGCCACTTCATACTTGCCGCTCGCCACGACATAGACACCCGGACCATATGTATGATGTATAGTATTGTAGTAGATAGCGATTTTATTCATCGGCAATTTGCCATTATCATCTCTGATAATCCCGATGCCCGCGTTGCCCGCGTCCCAATGGTCATAAGCCTCAATCACATTATCATGAACGGAAACGTTGTTAGTATTTTCCACGCGGACACCAAAATTGTTCCGGATAGTTATTTTATTCCGCCATACTTCGGCAAATTCGCAATTATAGTAAGCCACCGCATCATGGCCCAGTTTATAGACGACATTGTCAAAAAATTTCACTTTCAGCGCGTTATCCGCCCGTAAACCGTCTCCCGCACCGTCGTGCAGATACATATCGTGCACCGCATAATTATCCCCGCCTTTCCAGCGCACAAAATCATAATAACCTCTTCCGATCAATCGATCATCCGTTTTCTCTTCGCAATCCTCAAAATTAGAATTCCAGCTGAGCGGCCGATAGCAAGAGTCGGCGGCCTGAGAAGTATTATTCTTATAATTACCATCTATCTCGAAACATTTGACTTCCAGATTATTGGCACCATCGGGGGCGGTAATAAGAGGCACTTTTGTCTCCCAGCCGGCATGATCATCAAGCTTGACTATGGACTCCTTGTCTCCTTCCAGCATCGAAGTGTCTTTCATCTCAATTGACCCGCTAAGAACATATTCGCCCTCCTTCAAAAACACAGAAAGCTTATTTACGCCATCGATTTGCTGGATAGCCGAATTGATAACATTTTGATCATCTGCTCCGGTAGCTTCGATATAAATCGTCTGCTCATTATCATACTTTTTCGAATAATCACATTGGGATGCGGCAGCAAAGACTTCTCCGGCCGGCAGAATAAAAAAAACCGCTACCAAAAAGAAGGCGAGGTATATTTTTTGCTTCAGGCTTTGCATGGCATGATGATTAATATTTTTATTGAAAGAAAAGCGCGATGACATTTTGTTTTTCATATCCGAATTTCTTTAACCATAGAATTCAAATAAATTTTACCACAAAAAGAATAAAAGCAAAAGAATAACAAGATGTCATCGTAATCTTTAGGATTGCAATATCTTGTATTTTTTCCAATACAACGATCCCGGGCCTATGGGAAGTAAATTACGGGCAAAGTTTTATTGATAACAAAAAAGATTCAGCCGAAACGACTGAACCGACAGAAGAGGAAGCCAATTTTTATCCTCATTCTGTATTTTCCCGATATGGATTATAGGTTTAGTTTAGTTTATCTCATCTCTCCCCAATTCTTCCCCGCCTTGAGACTAACTTCGATGGGTACGGAAAAATCGATGTCGCGACCGTCGAATTTGATATGACCGTTCTCCATCTCGTGTTTGATAAATTTTTCCGCATCGGACAAAAATTCTTTTTTGATGGAAAATAAAAGCTCGTCGTGCACTTGGAGCAACGTCCACACCGCGCCTGGATTGTCCTTATTATATTTCTCCGCCCATTCGTGAATCTTGATCATATTGATTTTCATCAAGTCCGCTGCCGTACCCTGGACCGGCATATTGATCGCCATCCGCTCCGCCCCGGCGCGCACCATCGCATTATGGGAATGGAGTTCAGGCAGATAGCGTCTGCGCCCCCACAGCGTCTCGGCGTAACCTTTCTCTGCCGCCTCCAGTTTGGAGCGTTCGATGTACGCTGCGATGGCTGTAAAATTTTCCATATAATCATCGATAAATTTCTTGGCCGAAGTGCGGTCTATTCCCGCCGAGGCCGCAAAACCGAAAACGCTCATCCCGTAAATCACGCCGAAATTGAGCGCCTTGGCCGCGCGGCGCATCTGTGGTGTGACTTCTTCGATAGGAACGCCGTTCACATCGGCCGCCGTCGCAGTATGAATGTCCAGACCTTTATTAAAAATCTCCTGCATCTTCTTGTCGTCGGCGATAGTCGCGATAATCCTGAGCTCGATCTGCGAATAATCCGCCGAGAGCAGTGTCCTGCCCTCTTCCGCCACAAAAGCCTCGCGGATCCTACGGCCGATATCGGTACGGACAGGGATGTTCTGCAGATTGGGATCACTCGAGGATAGCCGTCCGGTTGCGGTGACATTCTGATTGAAAGTAGTGTGCAAACGCTTCGTCCGGGAATTTATCAGCCTGGGCAACGTGTCGATATAAGTGTTCTTGAGTTTACTGAGTTCGCGATATTCGGAAATAAAATCGACAATCGGACACTCGCCGCGCATCTTGTCCAGTTCACTGGCCGCAACCGAGTAGCCGGTCTTGCCCTTCTTGATACCCGCCGTAGAAATTTTCATCTTCTCAAAAAGCACGTCTGCCAGCTGCCTTGAAGAATTGATATTAAAATCGTTGTCGCCGGACATTTCATGTATAGTCGCGCTGAGCCGCTTGATTTCCTTGTCCGTCTCTACGGCAATGTCTCGTAAAAGCTTTGTGTCGATTTTCACGCCCGCCATCTCGATATCGCGCAGCACCGAGATGAGAGGCATCTCTATCTTAGCAAAAAGTCTTTCCATATCGGTATCTTTTATCGCCCTTTCCAGTTCCGCCGCAAGGTCGAAAAGATATGCCCATTGCCAAAGTTCCGGTTCCGGAGCATTTTTAGCTTCCGCATCCGAAACCATCTCGCACCCGCCGTCAACACCCAAGGTTTCGAATAAGATTTTTTCCATACCGTAATCGCGTTTGCCCGGATCCAAAAGATAAGCCGCCAGCATCGCATCGAATTCCAAGCCTCCCAGCGTGATATCGTAAGCAGCCAGCGCCTCAGCGGACCGCTTGAGATCAAAGCCGATTTTCTTATACTCGGAGTTTTCCAGGTACGGTTTCAGCTTTTGCAAAAAATCATTTTTCACTATCGTCTCGCCGCCAAAAAGCGTAGGCGTCTTTTCCGGCGTATGCGCCACCGGCACATAGAAAATCTCGCTCTTATCAAAAACAAAAGTAAGCGCCGTCAAATTCAGCTCAGCGATTTTGTGTTCGCTCTCAACGGTATCAAAAACGAAACGATGATTTTTTTCCAACTTATCCGCGAGTAACAAAATATCTTTTTCCTCTTCCACAATTCGGCAGGCAACTTTTTCTATCTTCTCGACCTTACGTTTTTCCGCCGACATCGGCGCCAAGGGGACAGCGAAATTCTTATTCCCGTTATCTTTCTCCACATCATTAAGACGCCCGATCAGAGAAAAGAATTCGAACCTGCGAAAGACCTCCGTTAATTTTTCCCGATCATAATCTCCCCATAAACAATCTTTCAATCCGAATCCCACTTCCACGTCACACTTGATAGTCGCGAGCTCCCTACTCATAAAAGCCGCCTCTTTTTCCGCCAGTAATTTTTCCACGACCTTGGGTCTGAGAGATCCAGTATCGCCTTTCTCGATGCGAGCATAAAGCTTATCCAAAGAACCGAACTCCTGCAAAATGATCGTCGCGGTCTTTTCACCCACACCTTTCACTCCTGGAATATTATCTGAAGCGTCCCCTCGCAGTGCCTTGTAATCGATCACCTGCTCCGGACCGAACCCGTAACGTTCCCTCACCTTCTCGGCGTCGTAGATGGCCGTTTCTGAAATGCCTTTTTTCAAAGTGTAAACTTTCACCCTCGTATCGATGAGCTGAAAAGCGTCCATATCCCCGGTCACGATAAAAGTCTCGATGCCTTCTTTCTCTTCGTCGATCCGCGTCACGATCGTCCCGATCACATCATCCGCCTCGAAACCCTGCATTTCATAAATAGGAATATTCATCGCCCGCACCACGTCTTTCACTTTTTCTATCTGATCATAGAATTCCTGATCCGGCTTCTTGCGCGTCGCTTTGTATTTGTCGAAAATCTCATCGCGAAAAGTACCGCCCGCCACATCAAAAGCACAGGCGATATAATCCGGCTTGAGATCCTTGACCACCCGCAACAGAATCGAAGAAAAGCCGTAAGGCACACTCACCACCTCCCCGCTCTTGGTCGTAAGCGGCGGCAACGCATGAAAAGCGCGATGCATGATAGCATTGGAATCTATAAGTACGAATTTTTTATCTGCTGACATATTTTCTTTTCTACCGGATTAATTTAAATGAGGGAGGTGGTGATAAGGACAATCTTTACAAGATCAAAAGGACTGTCCTTGCTTTCGTATGCGTGCCAGAACCGCTCTCCAGACCAATTCCGTAACGTTTCGACTCTATCAAAAAGAAATAATATTCGTCCCCTCTCCCATCGGGAGAGGATTAGAGCCTGCCCTCGACCTGATCGGGGGGTGAGGGGGAATAATAAAAAAATACCTATCATTATTCAAAAACAGATAGCCAACAATCGCCTTACCATGAAATCCGAGACGCGATGAATCGACGTCTCTACATTACACAGTGTATAATATCGACGCAACATCATCAACTGAAATCATCTCTAATCTCATCATCAAAAGCATCTTCCATAGAGACTTTTTTCTCCTCCTTCGCCGTATCCGCAATAAACCGCTCGAGTTCACACAGCCTTTCTTTTAGTTCTCCAATCTCCTCGGCATGCGCCTGGCAATCTTTTTTAATCTCCGCTAAAGTTTTCTCCATCT
This sequence comes from Minisyncoccota bacterium, assembly GCA_028690055.1. Classification (GTDB taxonomy): domain Bacteria; phylum Patescibacteriota; class Minisyncoccia; order JAHIHE01; family JAGLIN01; genus STD2-77. The sequence continues at coordinate 9,542 of JAQVBZ010000022.1, forward strand.
CAGAAAAAGACTCATCCTCCGCCAGCTCCCTCTTCCCATCCAATTCCTCCATCCGTTTTTTCAGCGACTCTTCGAGCGTAAAAATCCTGGCATCGACCTTGAAATCCGTGCCCCTGCCAATTCTCTTTTCCAAATCCGACAAAGCGGCATCGAGCTGCGCTTTTGTTATCATATATTTGGATTAACCGGATTATTTAAATATCAAACTGTATATCATATAAATTTTCTCTTCCGCGACGACAGCCTTAATTTGTCATCCCGAAAGATGTACTCATCTGAGGGATCTGGGAAATATATCAGGTTTGAAAAATAGTCTTATAAAGAAACAATATTTGAATCGCATCGTAACTTTCCCAGACTAACCACATCCGCCACGCGTAGTTTATTCTAGACGACCCTATAGCAAGACGAGAAGACTATTCCCTGTCCTTAAACACGATTCGCCGCGCATCCTCCGCCACAGTTTCAAACTCTATATCGATCCGTTTCTCCGGCAAAATTTCCGCAATCAGCTCCGGCCACTCCACCACTACCAGATTATGCTCATCCGCCAAAATTTCCCGCCATCCTAAATCATCGATTTCCTCCGCACTCCGGATCCGATAGCAATCGAAGTGGTACAGGTTCATCCCTTTGAATTCCCCGAGTAGCGGATATTTTTTCATAATCAGAAAAGTCGGGCTGTTCACCATACCCTTCACCTTCAAAGCCTCCGCAACCCCTTGAGTAAAAGTAGTCTTGCCACTGCCCAAATCCCCCCACAGACAAATCAACCGAGCCCCGTCCTCCGCCGCTCTCGCGTCCGCCAAAACTCCCCGGACAAAATCCGCCGCCGCTTCCTGCGTCTCTTTCGCGCTATTGGTCACAATTTCTCGCTCTTTCATATTCATATTAAGTTATACCCCTATTATAGCCTATGTAAAAAAAGACGGGTAGGGGCAGGATTTTCAATCAATTATCCACCCGATTCGTCACGATACAGCATTTTGTAGGGGCACAATATCTTGTGCCCTTGTTTTCAGCGCCCAGTTACACAATCAAAAAATTTTTACCGGATACAATAATAACTATGCCAAAATCCCAACAAGACTTACAATGTTAATAATTTATCTGCATACAGAAAGAAAAACTAATCTATTGCATAGTTTGCGTTCTTTGATATATAATATTATTGTCGCTTGATAGATACTGTTTGCCACTGGCTAGGTGCATTTTCTTTTGTCGTATGCAAATTCGAGAATATTTCTCATAAATTGTAAACGAAAAAGGGCGCCGGTGTCGATAGCGCTTAACCGTTTGGTAAGCACATTCTATCGAGCGACCACTGGCGTCCTTTTTTGTTTATTTATTTTAATCTATAAATATGAGCGATTCAAAAAATGTTTTTGAAGAATTTACCAATCTATATTCTTTGAGCAAGACCCTGAGGTTTGAGTTGAAGCCTGTAGGAGATACTCTGGAAAAAATGAAGGAGAATATTGGATATGATGACGATATGCACACTTTTTTAAAGGATCAGGAAATTGAAGATGCCTATCAAACGCTAAAACCAGTTTTTGATTATCTGCACGAAAAATTTATAAACGACAGTTTGGAGGATAAAAACACTAAAGAAATCGATTTTAGTAAATATTTTGATAAGTACGAAGTAAAAAAACTACAAAAATTATCCGCAAAAGATTTTAAGCCCATAGAAGATTCTCTTAGGTCTTCTTTTGATACATCATACAGGAATGTCGCTGAAACATGGAAAAAAGATGCTGGCAAAAATAAAAAGAATAAAGACATTCTTAAAAAAGATGGTTTTAAAATCCTTACGGAAAATGGAGTTTTGGATTATATTGAAAAAAATATTGAAGAATACAGCGAAATTGTCGGCAAAGAAAAAATCCAAGAGGCCCTGAATCGTTTCCGCGGATTTTTCACATATTTTTCCGGCTTCAACCAGAATAGGGAAAATTATTATGAGACCAAAAAAGAAGCCGCCACTGCAGTTGCCACAAGAATAGTAAATGAGAATCTGCCTAAATTCTGTGACAATATATTATTTTTCCGGGACAGAAAAAACGAATATCTGAATACCTATGATTCGCTGAAAGCAAATGAGAAAGTTCTAATAACTAAAGACAAGAAAGAATTATTTCCCGTTTCAAAAAATATATTTTCCATATCGCATTTTAGTAATTGTCTATCTCAGAAAGAAATAGAGAAATATAATGATGAAATCGGCAATGCTAACTTTTTGATCAATTTATACAACCAACAGAATAGCAAGGACAAAGCATTTAAGAAATTACCTTTATTCAAAACTCTATACAAACAAATAGGTTGTGGGAAAAGCGAAAGTTTGTTCTTTACTATAACAGACGACAGAAAAGAAGATGCGAAGGAACACAAGAATATAAAAAATCCTGTCTCACTGGAAGAAGTCCTGAAAATGGTCAATCTTTTTGCCAAGAAGATTTTCAACGAACAAGCTGGAGAAATCGGCGTAAAAAGCGTACCCGCGTTTGAAAGATATTTATTGGGTAGAGAAAACTATGACGGCGTCTATTGGTCAAAAGCTGCTATCAATACCATATCAAGCAGATATTTTGCCAATTGGCACGATTTGCAAGACAAATTAATCGAGAAAAAGGTCTTTGAGAAAAGCAAAAAAGGAGGAGAAGACAAGATAAATATTCCGGATGCCATTGAGCTCAGTCGTCTGTTTGATGTTATAGACGAAACCGAAGGATGGCAAGAGAGGCTATACAAGGACTCTATTCTAAAAGATGAGAGCAAGAAAAATATTATCGACAATGCAGAATCGGCTCCCCTGTCTTTATTGCGACTGATTTTTGCGGATATTGATAAAGATATTAAAAGTTTTTTCGATAAGTCAGATGAAGTTCTGAATTTGAAAGATTATTCAGAGAAAGAAAACAAAGAGTTGATCAAAAAGTGGCTGGACGATGCCTTGTCCGTAACGCAGATACTGAGATATTTTTCAGTAAGGGAAAATAAGGCCAAGAGCAACTCTTTGGATTCTACAATTACCGAAGCATTAAAATTTATGCTGCAAGATGCAGAGCTGGAAATTGAAATCGCAGGTAGAGTAAAAGAGGAAAGAGCTGATTGGTTCAAATGGTATGACGCAGTCAGAAACTACCTGACCAAAAAGCCGCAAGATGAGATGAAAGATAATAAGTTAAAGTTGAATTTTGTTACAAATAATGGCAGCTTATTAAATGGATTTGTTGATTCGTGCACAGAAAAATCCGACAATGGTACTCAATATGGGGGATATCTTTTTAGAAAAAAAAGCGATGAAAACTTGGATGGATATGAATATTTTTTAGGCATTAGCAAAGATAGCAAGCTATTCCGTTGTTCCCAAAAAGATTCCGTTGTTAGAGAAGATAAGAGCGACCTTCAAAGATTGGAATATTATCAACCCAAAAGCACTACTTTTTTTAGTGAAGAATACTCAAAGAATAAAGAAAGGATTATTGATTTAATTTCTAATAAAGTAAAAAAAATAATAGAGGAAAAGAAAATATTATTAACCTCAGCGAAAGACGAAAGGAGTTTAGGCAATAAAGGAAAACAACTTCTAAAAGGTACTACCCCAACTAAACTAATTGATAATATTTATAAGGAAGATAAACATTCTGATTTTTTAGGTATTTTAAAAGATAAAGAATTAGTTGATCTTATTAAAAGCACTATTGGTGAAATGAAAAATTTTGTAAAGCAATACGAAAAAAGAACTCCGGCTTTAAAAGAGATACAAAGCAAAAACTACGAAGAGGCGTTGGGGTTAAAAAAAATTATTGACGATTTGCAACATATAGCCAAAATTACCAAAATCTATGATTACTTTCCCATCAGTGACAAAGAGTTAGAGGTGACCTGTAATAGAAAAGAGAATCCTCTTTATTTATTTAAAATTAGCAATAAAGACCTGTCAAAACGTGTAAAAACAAAAGAAAATGATATACAGAAGAAATTCCATAAAAATTTACACTCATTATATTTTGAAACTCTATTCTCGGGCAATCAGGAAACCATAGATATCGGAAAGGGAGAAGTATTTTATAGAAAAAAAGCCATAAACAAGAAAGAAATCAAGAAAGGATATGAAAATAAAGATTGGATAATAAAAGATAAAAGATTCACGGAAAATGAATCTTTGGAAAAAAACAATAAAACTTCTGCAACTGACGGAAAGTCTTTCTTTCTACATTTATCGATAATATTAAATTATACCAAGCCTTCCTTGATATCAGGAGGATTTAATAAAGAAATGAACAAAGAAATCAAACAATACAAAGATCAATTGTATTTTCTGGGAATAGACCGCGGCGAAAAACATTTGGCTTATTATTCCCTGGTAGATAGTGATGGAAACATCTTGAAGCAAGGAAGTTTGAATCTGCCGTTTCTGGACAAAGAGGGTAAACAAAGGATTATAAAAGCAGAAAAAAGAACGATCGATCAAGAAACTGGAAAAGAAAAAGTAGAAGTAGTGGATTGCAAGAATTACAACGACTTACTGGAAGCAAGGGCGGGAGATAGAGACTACGCCAGAAAAAATTGGCAGACCATCGGAACGATAAAAGAATTGAAAGACGGTTATATTTCCCAAGTCGTAAGACAAATAGTCGATATTGCCACTAAAAACGATAAATTTACTTTCATAGTCTTAGAGGATCTGAATATCGGTTTTAAGCGAGGTAGACAGAAAATAGAGAAATCAGTTTATCAGAAATTAGAGTTAGCTTTAGCTAAAAAATTAAATTTTCTAGTAGATAAAGAAGCTGAGGACGGAAAAATCGGATCGGTTACCAAGGCTATCCAACTGACACCTCCGGTCAATACTTTCAGCGATATGGAAAACTGGAAACAGTTCGGGAATATGCTCTATATCAGAGCAGATTACACTTCACAGACAGACCCGGTAACCGGCTGGAGAAAAAGCATCTATCTGAAAAGCGGCTCCGAAAAGAATATAAAAGACCAGATAAGAAGCAGCTTCTCTGATATCGGATACGAACACGGAGATTATTATTTCGAATACAAAGATGTGCACGGCACAATCTGGAAGCTATACTCCGGCAAAGACGGCATCAGCCTGGATCGATTTTATGGAGAAAGAAACAATAATAATAACACTTGGGAACCGACAAAACAAGATACAAAGAAAATGTTGGACATCTTGTTTACAAATTTTAACAAAGAAAAATCCTATTATGAACAGTTGTTTGAAGAAGGCATTGAATTGGTGCAATTACCTAAGGAAATAAATAAAAAAAATAAACCAGCCTGGGAGTCTCTCAGATTCGCTATCAATCTCATCCAGCAAATACGCAATACCGGTGAATCAGAAAAAGATAATGATTTTATCCTATCCCCGATTCGCGATAATAGTGGCAATCATTTTGATTCCAGAAAAGCAAAAAACAACCAGCCAACAAACGGTGACGCCAATGGAGCCTACAACATTGCCCGCAAAGGAATCATAGCCTCAGAGCATATCAAAAGAAACCTGGACAAGCTATACATCAGGGATGAAGAATGGGGAGCATGGCTGGCAGGAAAGAAAACTTGGGAGAAGTGGCTGGAGGATAATAAAGGCAATCTGGTCAAAACAAAAAAATAGTCCTATCGTTCTTAGTCCCGTGCGGACCTCAAGCATTCCTTTTAATCACAAACAGCGCACTGGAATAGAGTGTGCTGTTTTAGTTATCGATGCTTTGGGTTGTAGGGGCACAATATTTTGTGCCCTTTGCAGGCGCGGCAAATCTGATGATATACAGAGAATGGCAGATAAGGCTTCATAGAATCTATTTTTCAGGATTTCCGATGCGCTTAAAAGGGCACAAGATATTGTGCCCCTACGGGATACAATTTTACACAAGATTTATTTCTATCTTTCAAACAAAACTATGCAAGACTACATCCAAATTTCCAAAATCAACGATTTCATCTTCTGTCCGTTTTCTATTTATTTGCACGGCATATACGAAAACTTTTCCGAGAAGACTTATCATTCCTCCTACCAAACGCGAGGCAAGCTTAAGCACGAAAGCGTGGATACCGGCACATATTCTACCTCCAAAAACATCCTGCAAGGCACGGAAGTTTACAGCGAGAAATACGAGCTGGTGGGAAAAATCGATACTTTGGACACGGACAAAAAGAAATTAATCGAAAGAAAGAACAAAATCATAAATATCTACGACGGTTACCGCTACCAACTGTATGCCCAATATTTCTGCCTCATAGAAATGGGTTATGAAATCGAAGAGATGTCTTTGTATAGTATCTCAGATAACAAAAGTTATCCCATTCCCCTGCCGGACGAGGACACAACAAAAGAATTTGAAGCGGTACTGGAGAAAATCAGAAAATTCGATCCGAGTACCAAGATTTCAAAAAATCCGCAAAAATGCGAAAAATGTATCTATAATAATTTATGCAACTAATATGCTGAGCCTACCTGATCTCAAAGAAAAACAAGTCCTCTTCGTCAAAACCGAACAGGGCGTCGACAATAACCTCAAAATTATCAACGACAACATCGTCCTTTTGAAGGATGGCAAAGTGCAAAATCGCCTGTCCTGCTCCAAAGCTCTGGCGGTCTTTATTGTTGGCGAATGCACTATAACCAGTACGCTCATCCGTAAGTCTCTGGATTATGGCGTCTCCATCTTTTTGCTCCGCGACAGCTTGGAAAATTATACTTCGATGGATTCCAAAGCGGCGGGAAACTATCTGCTGCGGATGAAACAATATAAGTTCACAGACGAGCTATCACTGGCAAAATACATAGTCAAAAACAAGATCCGCAACGATCTTCGACTGCTCAAAAATGCCGAAAAAATTTCATCGGAAGAATACAAAACAAGCAAAAAAGAAATCTTCCAAAAAATCGACGACGTGCGGGAAGAGAAGGAGCTGCTAGGAATTGAAGGCAGCTTCGCCAAAAAGTTTTTCGGAATATATTTTGCAGAACTTGGCTGGTACAAGCGAATGCCTCGCACCAAGATCGATCCCTACAATGTGCTATTGGATATGGGTTATACTTTCATATTCAATTATGCCGATTGTCTTTTGAATCTTTTCGGTTTCGACACCTACAAAGGCTTCTACCATAAACTATATTTTCAGCGCAAATCCCTGAGCTGTGATATGGTAGAGCCCTTGCGTTGCCTGATTGAGAGACGGCTACTTTCCGCTTATCATCTCGGACAGATTGATAAGAAAGATTTCCAACACATCAACTGCAGGTATGTCCTGAAATACGATAAAAGCTCCAAATACGCCAAAATCTTCCTTGATGAAATTATGTCCAACAAAGAAGACATTTATCTATATATAAAACAATACTATAGATATATGATGTTTGAAGATGTGGACTTCCCCGATTTTAAAATAAGATAAAAATATGGTCATCATCTGTTACGACTTCTCCGACAACAAAACACGCGCCCGCTTCTCCAAATTCCTAAAAAAATACGGACGCAAGATCCAATTTTCCGTTTATGAAATCAAAAATTCCCAGCGCATATTGCAAAATATCCTGGATGAGATAGAATTGAGATACAAGAAGGAATTTACGAATTCTGACAGCATCCTGATTTTCAGTGTTTGCGAGGGGTGCAAGAAGAAAATAAAAAGATATGGCTATGCTACTAACGAAGAAGAGGATGTGGTGATTTTTGATTAGTCTAAGCCGAAAAGTGACCTTTAACAATTTTTAATACAAAAATTACTTTCAAAAGTGTAAGTTTTTGTGTAGGTAAAAATTCAAAAAAATGCAAAACCTCAGAGGTTATATAATTCGAGTCGCTTATTTAAGCCAAAAAGTCGTGGAAGCTAGATTCTTTCATTTGTATCTTTTTGGCTTAAACAAAGCATTTCCGCTCTCGAATACCTATATTAAATTTCTACTTTTGTAGATAGTAAATTGGACGGGACAAGGAGTTAACTCGAATACCTATATTAAATTTCTACTTTTGTAGATTCCACCTCTGCCAAAGCATCCCGAACTCGAATACCTATATTAAATTTCTACTTTTGTAGATAGACCGGATAGCGCTTTCTTTATGCCTCGAATACCTATATTAAATTTCTACTTTTGTAGATATCCGCGTCCTTGCCTGCTCTTGCGTCTCGAATACCTATATTAAATTTCTACTTTTGTAGATCATCACTTATCTTCCGGCGATAACCGCTCGAATACCTATATTAAATTTCTACTTTTGTAGATCATCACGATTTTCCGGCGTTGGATCCTCGAATACCTATATTAAATTTCTACTTTTGTAGATTGGTGCTTTCGAGTCCGAAACTGATGCTCGAATACCTATATTAAATTTCTACTTTTGTAGATCCGTCCCGGCCTTTACTTTGTATATCACTCGAATACCTATATTAAATTTCTACTTTTGTAGATAAAGTGCTTGATGATGGGGATCCATACTCGAATACCTATATTAAATTTCTACTTTTGTAGATCACCTCGGCGCTTTTTGATCTCTTCTCTCGAATACCTATATTAAATTTCTACTTTTGTAGATACGATACTCACGATAATACTCATTACTCGAATACCTATATTAAATTTCTACTTTTGTAGATTTATCTTTGGTATAACGCCAAGAGACTCGAATACCTATATTAAATTTCTACTTTTGTAGATCGGTGGAGAGAACTTGACCGCTAACCCTCGAATACCTATATTAAATTTCTACTTTTGTAGATTCTTTCCGTGTTCTTTGATGTAGGCTCTCGAATACCTATATTAAATTTCTACTTTTGTAGATTCTCTACTTCGCCTATTTACGATGAACTCGAATACCTATATTAAATTTCTACTTTTGTAGATTCGAATATTATTATCGAATGTAATACTCTCGAATACCTATATTAAATTTCTACTTTTGTAGATTGCTTAAGTGAGGTATAAGGCAAGACTCGAATACCTATATTAAATTTCTACTTTTGTAGATACTATCGTAGCTCCTTTCGACCAAGCTCGAATACCTATATTAAATTTCTACTTTTGTAGATATATTCATTACTTAATTGATTATCCCCTCGAATACCTATATTAAATTTCTACTTTTGTAGATCATCTACAACGGAGGATTCATCATAGACTCGAATACCTATATTAAATTTCTACTTTTGTAGATACGGAAATATAGCTTATGAACTGCATACTCGAATACCTATATTAAATTTCTACTTTTGTAGATAAAATATGGAACGAGTAACAATCGAACCTCGAATACCTATATTAAATTTCTACTTTTGTAGATATTTTGCCTCCTTTCTTAATTTAATCTCGAATACCTATATTAAATTTCTACTTTTGTAGATTACCAATGAAACGAACGACAATTCTTCTCGAATACCTATATTAAATTTCTACTTTTGTAGATTATTCCTCCTGCAACTCTACCTACTGCTCGAATACCTATATTAATTTTCTACTTTTGTAGATGCAATCTTCTTGCCAGATGTTTGCTCCTCGAATACCTATATTAAATTTCTACTTTTGTAGATTAGAGGCTGTCTGCAAATCTCTTTCACTCGAATACCTATATTAAATTTCTACTTTTGTAGATTAAATGATAATTAAACCCTTTTTATTCTCGAATACCTATATTAAATTTCTACTTTTGTAGATTCGTTTCTGTCTGATATGCCTAAAACTCTCGAATACCTATATTAAATTTCTACTTTTGTAGATACTACTGCTTTATAAATGCGTTCGGCTCGAATACCTATATTAAATTTCTACTTTTGTAGATTGGTTATGCCGGTTCAGGTTTTCATACTCGAATACCTATATTAAATTTCTACTTTTGTAGATATCAATGATCTCCTCATGACGATCAGTCTCGAATACCTATATTAAATTTCTACTTTTGTAGATACACAGCAATCACATCGTGCAAATATTCTCGAATACCTATATTAAATTTCTACTTTTGTAGATAACGTCTCAAGCTCTGCCGGTAAGTTCTCGAATACCTATATTAAATTTCTACTTTTGTAGATAGTTCTTCTCTTGCTATATATGATCTCTCGAATACCTATATTAAATTTCTACTTTTGTAGATTTTGCAACATCCTCGACGGTGACAACTCGAATACCTATATTAAATTTCTACTTTTGTAGATATTAAAGAGTGCTGAAAAGTTTACACCTCGAATACCTATATTAAATTTCTACTTTTGTAGATTTCCGCTTCGTCCACAGATGCGTTTCTCGAATACCTATATTAAATTTCTACTTTTGTAGATTTACCTTGTTCATAGTTTTTTTAATACTCGAATACCTATATTAAATTTCTACTTTTGTAGATTGATCGGCGAGATCTCATTCCAACTCCTCGAATACCTATATTAAATTTCTACTTTTGTAGATTCGGTTGAAGGTCAAATCAGAGCGACTCGAATACCTATATTAAATTTCTACTTTTGTAGATTTAGAGTTTTGGTCGAGCATTTCCCCTCGAATACCTATATTAAATTTCTACTTTTGTAGATTCACATTGCAGACTATTGACGAACAGCTCGAATACCTATATTAAATTTCTACTTTTGTAGATATTCCTCTCTTATTTCGTCCTCAATGCTCGAATACCTATATTAAATTTCTACTTTTGTAGATATTCCTCTCTTATTTCGTCCTCAATGCTCGAATACCTATATTAAATTTCTACTTTTGTAGATATCTGATTGATGATGATCCGGATGAACTCGAATACCTATATTAAATTTCTACTTTTGTAGATTGTTGTTGTGTTGACCATTTTGATAGCTCGAATACCTATATTAAATTTCTACTTTTGTAGATCGAGAAGTCATCTGATATTTCCAAACTCGAATACCTATATTAAATTTCTACTTTTGTAGATCCGGTGCGTCAATTATATCCTGCTTGCTCGAATACCTATATTAAATTTCTACTTTTGTAGATAGTGGGCTGATTATTTGGTCCGGTTGCTCGAATACCTATATTAAATTTCTACTTTTGTAGATGAGTATCGTCCTTGTATTCTGCGATAACTCGAATACCTATATTAAATTTCTACTTTTGTAGATATATCCGGGAATAAAATAATCATATACTCGAATACCTATATTAAATTTCTACTTTTGTAGATGAGGCTATGCGCTTTTTGTCAAAGCAACTCGAATACCTATATTAAATTTCTACTTTTGTAGATACATTTGCCGGTATATGGACTAATGCTCGAATACCTATATTAAATTTCTACTTTTGTAGATCGGAAAGTATAAAATAATTTACTAACTCGAATACCTATATTAAATTTCTACTTTTGTAGATGCCAACCTTTTTGTAACAGATAACGGCTCGAATACCTATATTAAATTTCTACTTTTGTAGATGCCAACCTTTTTGTAACAGATAACGGCTCGAATACCTATATTAAATTTCTACTTTTGTAGATTTTATTCCTAACGCCTTTTTTATCTTCTCGAATACCTATATTAAATTTCTACTTTTGTAGATCTACACCGTGACCTGAAGGAATAACTACTCGAATACCTATATTAAATTTCTACTTTTGTAGATATGCTAATGAGTCAAGCGATACAAGACTCGAATACCTATATTAAATTTATGTGCGATAGAAAAGGTCGCAAGATATTGTGCCCCTACAAAAAGGCTTCCACTTTGGCAACAAAAAACAGGATCGGACTTATGCAGCCGGTCCTATTTTTATGCGCATATCTTTAATTGTTTGCACCCGTAGGGGCACAATATCTTGTGCCCTTGTATTTCACTCCAAATAATTTTCACAAAAGAATTTATCCTTCTCCCAGGCTGCCGGATTATTCAAAATGTATTCTTGAATTTTTAAAAGCGATTCTTCCTTGCGGATAACGTGCTCATAATAATTCTTTTGCCAAACATCCTTAATCTGCGTGTTCTGCCGGAACCATTTGCTGACACCGATCTTGTATCCGCGCACAATTACGCCAATCGAACCTGACAACGTTTTCTGATATCGGCTCTGTAGGGGCACAATATCTTGTGCCCTTGTATCTGTATTGTTTTCAATAATCAAAATACCATGAACGTGATTAGGCATAATGATAAACACATCCAATTTTACATCAGGATAATGGGCAGGAATTTCCAGCCAACATTTCCGGGCCGCTTCCCCAGCCGCGTTCCAATGCATTTCGTTATCGATGATTTTCCCGAACAAATGTTTTTTATTATCCGTACAAATCGTGACAAAATAAAAACCCGCCCCGGAATAGTTTAATCCTTGTAAACGGATTGATCTGCGTTTTCCAAAAGATTGTGACATATCCTTGGCAAAAAACAAATTAATATTGTAAACAAAAGCCTGTCGTGTTTTCAAAGGGCACAAGATATTGTGCCCCTACAGATGCAAAATGCTGCAGACAACTACCGATCAGCTATTCTTCAAATTATATATACTGCAAAAATATGTCTTCAAAGGGCACAAGATATTGTGCCCCTACGAAATACAACACTCGGTAACTAATTTTGCAAAAACAATTTCTTATATCCGAATCCCTCCAGATCTTTTTCGATGTCTTCGTATCGCTTGCCGCATAGCATCCCGCCAGCGATAAAATCTTCCTGTGTAACATCCGCCAGACAGAATTCAGGCATTGTGAAAGACTCTTTCTCTTCCGGTGTATCGAATTCGACATCCACCACTACCAGTCCGAGCAAATCATCTTGAAAGATATCTACGTCGGCCACCACGTCTCCAAAGGAATACTCATAGCGGACTTTGTGCAATGTTTTGCCCTCGACTCGAGAGAGGACTGCATACTCGTCGGCTTCCAGTTTCATAGTTTGTTCTTCCTGGGCCGAGGCATCCGCCACATCCACTAACACCTTCTTGGTGATATCATATTTATCCCCTTTTCTGCGTATCCTCATGTTAGGATGCCTTTCTTCACGAGGAATATACAGGTCCATTATCTCCTTTGCATCACAATGCGCCAAATCTTCCGGAAGATATTTTGCCAGATAAGTTTTTTCCAGTTCAAGCATATTTTTCAGTTTTAAATTTAAATTATCACCGTTCCCTACTTTTCGGAAGTCGGCACCTCTTTATTTCAGTTTATCCTGTTTTTCTCTAAAAATCAAAAAGGGCATAATAACCGCGTCCGAATCTCGTCTTCGCCCACTGATGTCACTGCAAAATCAGCTACTGCGAACGACCCGGAATCTGAGAACGATGCGATGCGATTGTAAAGTTATTCTTGTAAACTAATGTTTTTAGAGCCTGATATATTTCCCAGATTCCTCAATCGGAGTACCTCATTTCGGAATGACAAAAAAGCGAGGCATTGCGAAAAATCAATAATTGATATAGGTTAAAAGTATAACATTATAGAAGAGATATACAGAAGGATAAAAATTAGATAAAAGAACTTCCTTCTTCAGAATATTGTGTATAAACAAGAAGTCGCCCCTGAAGGCGTAGATTCACCCATTACAAGCCCTTTTTCTCTTGTTACAAGTCAAAAGACATTGCCCGACAGAGGCCTTTCCCCATCGGGTGTCTGGGGGCCACCTGCCCCTCTTGACTTTTCCCTGGAATATGCTAGAATTGACGGTTAAATAGACATTAGCTATTAAATATATGGGATTGAACTCTCAAGAACAGATAAAAGATCAACTCAGTAAAAACGAGACTATTCTTATTTGCGTTGGTAAAAATCCCGAAGGTGATGCCCTGGGCAGCGCGTTGGCACTCTACGGCACCCTCAAGAAAATGGGCAAGAAAGTGGACATCGTGAGTCCAAGCACCATCTCGGATAAATATGTCTTCATGCCTGAGGCAGAATCTATTTCACATAAGCTGGAAGGCGCCCGAGACTATGTCTTCTCACTCGACATCGACAAGAAAAAGCTTCAACAGCTCCGCTATGAAGTCGAGGAAGACAAGCTCAAGATTTTCATCACTGCCAAGAACGGCGAAATCAGCAAAGACCGCATCTCTCTGGAATCAGCGCGATTCAGCTATGAGCTTATCGTCGTTTTAGGCACGAGCGACTTGGAAAGCTTGGGAAATCTCTACGACGAGAACTCCGAGCTTTTCTACGACGTACCGGTCATCAATATCGACAATAACCCTTCCAATGAATATTTCGGCAAGATAAACTTGGTGGACGTAGCAGCTTCTTCAACAGCAGAAATAGTTTTCAATCTTATCGGTGAGATGGACGAGAAACTAATCGACGATAAAATCGCGACCGACCTCCTGACCGGAGTGATTGCGGCGACGGACAGCTTCCAAAACAAGAACACCACGCCCAAAGCCTTTATGGCCGCGGCCTCGCTCATCGCCCAAGGCGCGAATAAACAGGAAATCATCCGATATCTCTACAAAACAAAATCCGTTTCGATGCTGAAGCTGATGGGAAAGGCGATGTCAGGACTCAAATACAATAGCCAATATAAACTGGCGTGGTCAGTGATCGATGATGATAGTTTTATCAAGGCGAACGCCGCTACCGGCATCAATCTCGCCATAAAGGAACTGGCACAGAGCTCGCCGGAATTCGATCTTTTCTTCTTGCTCTACACTCTGGACGGATCGCTTAAGGGCATCGTCAATTTTGGCAGCAAACAAGAAACAAGCGAACTGATGGAGATTCTGGACGGACATATGGAAGAGGGGCAGATCATTTTCACGCCACAAGAAACCGACCTCATAGCGGCAGAGAAAGAAACCCTGCGCAAAATCAAAATCTGGTTCGACGGACAGAAACAATAGGTTGCGACAAAATTTTAATATATGAAATAAGACTCTTTTTTCAAAAAGGGTTTTATTTTTTGTTGGCTCAAAACGATATCTCGGAGAACGCCGTTTATTTTTCATAAGCTATCGATCATTCTTTTTTTCGTACTTACATCCGCTGAATTCAAGAATTTAATGCCCCTTTTTTATCTCTTCTCTGATAACCTCATTAGGCGTTAAGTAACCAAGCGATTTCCTTGGTCTGTTGTTTAATCTCTCTTGTATGGCATAGATTTCTTTTG
>JAQVBZ010000042.1 GCA_028690055.1 Minisyncoccota bacterium
ACATATTCAGACTGTTTTGGCGAAAAGTCTTTTGGGTCGTTTGGCCCGGATTTGTGAACTGGATTTATTGTTTTGCCAGACCATGGTTGATTTTTGTTGTTCAGAAAACCCGGGCCCTCAACGGCCAATGAAGGAGGCCGGGCGTTTCAAGAAGGATATGGAATTAATGCATACTTTTGCAGAATAGTTTTTTGAAAGGAATTGGAAATTTCAGCATCCGGCGCAGGGTTTCTGTAAAGTCAGGTTTTTTCTGTTTGTAATCACGAAAAGCCCGGCCCGCAAACTGACCGGTGAGGCCCCCGAATCAAAATTAAAAACCAAAAAAGGTCCCGATTCCCGGGGTTTGAAGCTAAGATTTCAGAATTTTTATTAACTCAAATCAACCTAAATAAATATATTCAGTATTGGAAGGCAAAAGGCAAATCCTTTGAAAACAAAAACAAACAGAAAGGAGAATTACGGAAAATGCCCGAGGACAACAAAAAATCTGCAACATGTCAAATTTGCGGGGCCAGAATTCCCGAAGGCGAAAGTATGCAGGAAAACGGTCAGGTCTTTTGCGAGGACTGCTA
Source organism: Minisyncoccota bacterium (assembly GCA_028690055.1). Lineage (GTDB taxonomy): Bacteria > Patescibacteriota > Minisyncoccia > JAHIHE01 > JAGLIN01 > STD2-77. Next base: position 573 of record JAQVBZ010000042.1, read on the forward strand.
CATAAATATAAAAGAAAATAACAACGAGTGTAAAATGTGCAAAATGAGGAAACCGGAAAACAAAGAGAAGAAGTATTGAAGAGGAGAAGTTTTAATCCGGGCCCTGGTTTTGGGTGGAAAAAACGGGGTGTAGAAGGGGGGCCTGGTTTTTGGACAGTTTTTAAAAAGCAAACCCAATCTCGGGGAATTTTTGGCAAGATTGGGGGTTCCGGAATGGTTTTGAATATTTTTGTTTTTTGTTTTTCGGGATGGCCTTCGTTCTTGAGAGCGAAAAGGAGGGCTAGAGGGGCTTTTCACCATTCTCTGTGGGTAAGATGGAGTTCTATTCAAGACCGTGTTGGTTTTTGTAAGGGATAAACACTCAGAAAAGTGAGGAGCTCCACCTCATTTGAAAAAAATATCAAGTTTGTGATTTTAGAGTCGCCTTTAGACGAAGCCATTCAAATTCATCTATCCCGATACGGGAATTTTGCGTCGCAACATAATGAGCAACACCAATAGCTTTGGGGTACCGTAATTCGCCTACCCATTGATAACTAATATTATCTTTGGATTTGTTTTTCTTGGATTTTATACGCCATTCTTTTCGCCAACGATGAGCTTCAATTTTTTTGGAACCATCCTTTGGACTGAATGGTATTGTTACTACTTTTATTTTTGTATCTTTCTTAAATATAAGGGGTTCAAAAGTTCCATCTTGGTTTCTAATAATAATATCGACTTTACCATTTGCTTCAGGATAAAGTTGTAAAAAAAGAAAATTTGATTCTTCATTCAAACGCACACTATCACAAAGAGGAGTGAGGCAAAGGAACCACTCACTGGAATCCCCATTTCCCTTTTTCAAGATCGTACCCAAGTGAAGTGTCGGATTCTGCGATTTGCCATCGTACAATCGTCTTCCAATGTCCATAGCAGTGCATTGCAAATTAGATAATTCTTTACATCCATTGATAGCATCTTCCTTCGTGGAATATAATGCCTCCCCGAAATTCTTTTGAATATTATCTGGTGATGGACATGTCAACGTCTTACCTGCATCATCTTTTGGTAAATAAGACTTGAAGTTATCCTTAACGACGGATTTTACGTAGGTATTGTCAGAAAGAAGTCCATTCAAAATACACTGTTCTATTATCTTTACAGAAATGGAACTGCCAAAACAAGGAATTTTGTTTCTATTCCCCGCATGTTGTTTCAACCATGCCTTTAACCCTTTTTCATCGACAATATTACGCGCCGACGCATCCGTTTTTATGATAGTGTCGATCTCGTTTGTTACCAGATTCATAGCAAAATCCACGCTATCGGAGGGCTCTGAAATTAACGCTCGGTGAAGGCAATAAGCTCCATCTAGATCACTATTTAGTATAGAAAGTAATTTATGAGTATTTTCTCTGATAGCGGCTATTCCATGCAGTGTCGCACCTGGAATGATACCTTTCATCATTTTAGACGATTCTGAGATGATAGTTTCCGGCAGTTTATCGAAAGGAACAATTTGGGCTTCTGGCGGGAGGCTATTTATTATTTTTTTATTAAGAATAACAATTCGAATCCAATCATTCTTTAGAAACCGACCATTTATAATAAGTTCTCTTTTTCCTTTCAAGGGATCATCGGCATATACTTCGTCAGCGACTTGTTTGATGTCAGCCAGCATTTCAGAGATATAGATATGAGACGTGTAAACAATTATGAGACGCATTCGATTGCCTGCTTTCTTGTCGTCTTCCAAAATCTTCTTAATTATGTCTCTAGAAAGCAATTTATTGTCTGTATCCAATATCCAATCAATAATAAGCACATCAACGGATGCTGCCAGCCTCGCCGCCCTGTTGACCGGGTGATCTTCTCCTTCGGGGCGTTGAATGCAACATGCAATACCTAAATCTGCAAACGCATTAATCACGGTCTTCGCATCAAGCTGACTGGGAGTGTCGCAATCTTTTTGGGTATCATCTGCCGTTTCGTCTACACCAGAGACTGAAGATTCCACTGGTTGTTCGCCCATCATAAGACCATTCATGGGAACTTGTGTCGTCTTATCTTTGTCATTTTGAGATGGCAGACCTGGATCATATGTTGCTTCATCGTCGATGATAGCGACAGTTTTGATGAATCGCTTAACAGCTTCATTGCACATTCCTTCAAAGCTGTTCATCGTTTTCCACCTCTTGATCCATTGATTCGAACGCAATCCTGAACGTTGGCCTTACATTCTCGCCATATTTTTCCAGAATTAGATCCAGGCCTTCTCTTCGCAGGATTTCTCTGGAAACATAAAGACCCATACCTCTTCCGTTTTTCTTTTGAGAATACCTGAATTCAAAAATACGATCGACGATTCTTCGTCTTATACCCGGCCCTGTGTTGCTGATAAGCATTCCATGTGCATCCGCATCCAGCAGGATTTCTCTTTTACCGTCTCCGTGTCTTGGCACCCCTTCCGCATCTTTAGTAATCCAGTAAATAGCGTTGTCAATTATGTTTACAAAGCATGGATATATTGTCGAGGGGTATGTACGTATAGTAGCGTTCTCAAACTTTCGAGTGTAATTGATTGTTATGTTGTGACGCTTAATGCGATCTTCAAACAGCCTTAGTAGATAATAACGTATCTCCTGCCCAGGGATGTCAATTTTTGTGCGATGGAGACGCCTGTCAAAAGGTTTAAACACATTCATGTATTCATCGAAATGCTCAAAGTTGGTTCGAATATTCCTATAAATTTCTTCGAGTTGAGGATTTGTTGCAGCCCAGCCGCGTAGTTGCTTGATATTCTTATGCATCATCTTTACGGTAGTTTCAAACTCATGTTGAATTATACCAAGGGCAGTACCGATTTGAGCCAGTTCGGCATAGTGGTCGATTTGGTTTTTGAATGTATCGGCCCTTTCCTCTAAAGCGACGGTCACTTCTGTGATGGACTCTTCATTTACCAATGCTTCGTTTAGCATGGCAATCTGGTCGCGGACGCTTTCCAATGCTTTTAGCTCTCTCGTGGACGCAAACTCGAGTTCATGCGCATGGCTCCTTTGGTAAGCTTCCTGTTCCTCTTCCGACAACGCCGAGATATCCTTCTGCTCGAATCCGATTAAGGTCTCATTCAAAGCGGTTTGTATGGCATTCATATGTTCTTTGACTTCAATTAAAACCTTTTCCTGAAGGATTTTTACCTCTTCGGTCGTTTCCGTCCTCATTCTTTTTGCATCGCTTTCTGTATGCTCACTCATTTCCTGTAGCATCTGCTCGATACGCCGTCGTTTGTCGACATAGCTCGATACCGACGAAAACGCTTTTTTTAGTTCTTTTTGCAGATATTCTTCCAGCGGTTTAAATTGCTTATTTTCAAGTTCATCGGATTCTTTTAAATAAGCATTCCAGTTCTCGATTTGATTCTTGGTTAAACCTATATCTCGTGGCCGGGTGAGAGTATAATTTTTGCGGAGATTCGCCATATCGGCGCGAATTTCGGAATCCAGTTTTAGAATTCTTCTCCCTGCCTCTTCAGGGTCCTTTTCTATCATTGCGGTGAAAGCGCCGAGCTTTGCGTCAAAACCGTTATTTATGTCGGAAACTTCGATGCCGGGTTCATCATTCTCGATTTTCTGAAAAAAATTCCCGAGTTCAGATGCGAATTTTTGTTTTCTGCCCGATTTACTTTTTTCACGCTTTTTAAGAAGTTTATTCTGCCTTTCAAACTCCTCTTTCACTTTCCAGAAATCTTCGGAGAAATCCCCTCCCTTTCGGAAATAATCACGTACAACCTGTATGAGAAAATTCTGGATCAGGTCCTTTAATTGACGGTAAGCCGCATTTTCCATAAACCCCTCGCGGCCCGCTTTTTCAATGAGACCCGAATTCGCTTCTTTGCTTATCTCGACGACCCCGAATACACGCCTGTAACTGAAAAAATAATCTTTTGCAGCCTTGTTGCGTCGAAGCTCTATATTCAGCCAGTCGTAGTCCGAATTACCATAGGGCAGAATTCTGACCCCATCGCGGTATACATAAACTCCGCCGAGTTGATCCAACTTATTTTTAATTGGCCCGTATATTTCCGGTGGGAGACGGGAGTCGCTTGGCAATCCCTGCACGTACGCCATTTTCAACGTAAAAGGACCGCATCTGGTCTTTCGCCCTCCTGCATCATCCCACGGTAGAACGTATTTTATCGGCTTCCCACCGTAAATCGAT
>JAQVBZ010000023.1 GCA_028690055.1 Minisyncoccota bacterium
TTTGTATCTTTTTACAGATAGGACCAGACAGCAAAGATATAAATAAATAGTCGGATAAGCGTACTGGCGGAAAGGACAAAGTCCGTTAGCCCAGAATTCCACCGACAAGGTCGGTGGTAGTTTAATAGATTAATCCGGAAATTATAAAAAATTATTACTCTGGAAGAGAGATAAAATCGCTTGAATTAAATTCCTCTCTTATTTTAAGCAATTCGGCCCTTTTTTCCCCTCTGTTATAAGGACGTCTCGCTTCTCTGAGGCAGTATGCAGGATTTTTGAATCTCTGGGCTATGGTTTTCTTCTTTAAACGAAGTGCAACGGCTAATGACACTTCCTCGATTGTTTTTCTAAAACAGCCCGTAAGATCTATCATAAGTCGGTTTGGAGGTAACGATGATTTTTTAATTCGTAGTTTTCCAGGCCCCGGTACCTGCTTGGGGAATAACCTATTTTTCAAGATAATCTCTAATTCGTCAGGCTCTATTCCGGACGCGTTAGGTATATCGCTATTTGGTTGATCTTTCTCAGACAAAAGAACACTTCCTTATGTTAATTTGCCGTTTTTTTATTTCTGTTTTGTAGTTATATGTATTGTAGTATAAACAGAAATAAAGTAAAGCTCTAAAAATATTGTAACAGGTCATTCATTTTGCGTAGCGTGGGGATTACAGATACTTTTGCGGTAGCTAAATTTGGGAATGCCGGGAAAATCAGTTTTAAAAAAGAAAGTTTTCACAGAATCAAGGACTGTACTTACTGTATTTGTCTTTAACATTTTGCAGGTATAATTCCTCTAGAGACGACCGGATATATGAATTCAAAAATCAAATTTTCCCACTAGATACCCAACACCGAACGGACCTTCGTAGCTCATTTTTTCAAATTTATAATTAACATTCGAGAGTGCGCCCAAGAGGATTATTATAGAACGCAACCCGCATTCACCCGCATCTTCGATGAGGGCGGAGTCTATATCTAATATGCTGGCTACGTCATTTTTTTCGAGACTTTCAATCAGGATTTTGTCGAAATCTTTTCCACGTGGGGAAAATCCTGCCGGTGCCTGTGGTGTGAGTCGGTGCGACAGATCGCCACTCGCGATGAAAGCAACTTTTCTGTCGACGTTCTGGATGGCCTCGTAGATGATTTCACCGAAAGTGAAATGTTTGCCATAATCAAGATAAGAAAAGGATAGCTGACATACTTTTGCGACATCCAGCTGTTTCGTCAAAAAATAAAGCGGCACCATTGTGCCGTGATCTAGGGGTTCGCTGACCGTCTGTAGGGGGAATTTATTGGTGTCGGAAAGATCTTTGATATAGCGAGCCAATTCGGTATCGTTTTGTAAATCCATTTTTATGTCGCTGCCGAATTCGGAAAAATCACCGATGAGCTTCTCGGCAAGATTAACTGACATAAAATCAATAAACACCGATCCGTGCGGAGAAACCACTAGAATGGTATCTATTTTTTTTCGCACCAAATCCCGGGCCAGGTCTTCCATGGCGCTTATCGTATTTTGCACTCTGTAAGTGTCCTCTCTTCCGATATCCGGAATGAGAAGCGGGGGGTGGGGGCAAATGGCGGCAAAAGATAGCATAATTTTATATTAATGATTAGAGTATTGCAGATTAATAACTCGTTCATTATTCGGCATCGAGAGCTAATTTAAGATAAAATTCAACTTTTCGCCGCACTTGCGGCATTCACCCCGCTTGTCATATCTCTGGATATCATAGCCCTTTCTCTCGATATTGAGCTCGCCACATTTCGGGCAGTAGGTATTTTCTCCGGGGTCGCCGGGTATATTGCCGGCATAGACATAGTCGAGCTTCGCCTCTTTGCCGAGGCGGTAAGCTGCGTGGATCTGCGCCCCGGTCGTGTCAGGTAGATCACGCATCTTCCAAGAAATTTCACTGGAGAAAGCGCTCAAATGCCAGGGAGTTCTGCTTCCTAATTTTTCCTTGATGAAATGAGCGATGGTTGTGAGGATTTCCTCGCCGCTGCTTATGGAAGGAATGACGAGCGTGGTAATCTCGAGCCAAACCTTCGCCTGTTTGAGTTTGATGCAATTTTCCAATATCGGACCTAATCTCGCACCGCAGTATTTCCTATAGAAATCATCTTTGGAAGATTTGATGTCGATGTTGGCGGCATCGAGATAGGGGAGGATGAGCTCCATCGTTTCGGGGGTCATAAACCCGTTGGAGACCCAGACATTTTTCACGCCTTTTCTACGCGCGATTTTCATAGTGTCGAGCGCGAACTCCAAAAAAATCGTCGGCTCGGTATAGGTGTAGGAGATACTCGGGCAGTCGTTTTTCATTGCCGCTTCCACTATTTTTTCCGGTGTCATATCCTCTCCCATTTCCAGCAGCACTTTGTCGGATTTCACGGCCTGGGAAATCTGCCAGTTTTGGCAATTGCCACAGCTGAAATTGCAACCCACTGTCGCGAAAGAGAAGGTATTCGTTCCCGGTAGAAAATGGAACAAGGGTTTTTTCTCTATAGGGTCGATGCTTTGCGAGATGATTTTGCCGTAGTTCAATGCGTACAGTTTTCCGTCGATATTTTTCCGGACTCCGCAGAACCCGAATTTTTGAGGTAAAATAAAACACCGCGATTCGCAGGTTAAGCATTGAACCCTTTTATCCTCTAACTGTGTGTAAGAATATGATTCTTTCATAGCTTTGAGACAAAAGTAAAATATGTGAAAAAGAACGTTTTGTTGGTCTTTTTATTATACAACTTGATAGGAAATGAGGCAAATAAAAAAGAAAAACTGTTTTTCATCGTTTTTCCTTCGTCTTTAGTTGGCCGCTGAAAGTTTCCCTACCATAGGGACTTCTCCATGCATAATAGAGTAGAGAAGACCAAACTTTTTGGCGTCCGTTTCGTGCAGAAACACAAAACCGATTCCGTTATAAGAAAAACAGTTAAATCGGCCCCATTTTCTTGGAATATAAACCATGGAAGTTTTTCTTCCTGCAATGCTGCAGTAAGGGATGATATATTCTTTTTCTTTAAGAGCAATGATTTCTTCGTTTCCTCCCGGAGAATGTTCTTTTAGGGCAATCAGTATTCTTTGCCAATCTATCTTCTCCTTGGTTTGATCAGACCCGTCTTTAGTAGTATCCTTTATCTTTTTTCGGGGAGAAGAATTTATGACTTTAACCGGAGATACCAACGGCGCTGTTTCTTCCTTTTCTTCCGATTCCTTTTTCCATCCGTTGGGTCCATATCTACCCAGAAAAACGTTTAGCCTACATATTTTACGCAACGCATCGATATATTTGAAGGCGTCTTCTTTTTTCCGAAAAACACAGAAGACCTTTCTATCCGGAGATAAAGAGAGTATCTGCTCAAAGGAATCCAGAACCCCATACGCTCCCTCGTGTTCATTGTCTATAATCTTCTTTTCAGTCAGAAACTTCAAGAGAAGATAAAAGATGGCTTCGTCCTCCTCCTCCTTTTTTTCCCTTAGTCTTAAAACTTTTGCCCAATCTAAATTATTATTACCGGAGACCAGATACTTCGCTACTTTTGTGGCTACTTCTTCCGGTAATAGTTTGTTCATATAGACACGGATTTCTTGGCGTAAGGACATCGGACGTTTCGAAACAATTCCAGGTTTCTCTGATTTCATTTTTCCCGTTACCGGAGGCGGTTGAACAAGAAATTTTTTTTGTTCTTTAAATAAAACATTTTTTTTGCAGTCCTGGGGTTTTCTCCCCTTAGGATGACGTTTTTTCCCTCTAGAGTGTGTTTTGTCCTGTTTTATTTTTGTCACTTTTTACACCTTTGTTTGTTTTTCCTTGCCTTTTATCCTAATAGCCATTATACTTTTTGTCAAACCGGTTTTAAGCTGTTATACTCTATATTATGCAAAAGAAGATATATATCACAATCGACCTTTCCGATGAAATCAAGGAAAGTTTCCGCAAGGAAGAAGGTAGGTGGAAGAACCTGAATATTTTTTGGACCGGCTTTTCGCATCTGGATCTGACTCTTGAATATCTGGGAATCGTTGACAGGGAGGATCTGCAGAAGATCAAACGTGCGCTGGAGATGGCGGCCAAGGAGACCAAGGCATTTGAAATCCGATTAGACAAGATCGTTTTGGGGCCGAATAATAAGGATCCGAAAATGTTCTGGGCGACGATTCTAGAGGATGCCTTTGTTAAGAAATTTAGGAAGATCTTCAGAGAAAAATTGGAATATAACGGATTTATTTTGAAAGAAGGAGAAGTCTTTACGCCGCATATTGTTCTGGCAACTGCCAACGGTAACCAACTTAAGGGGAAACAGACGAGTATCCGCTTGAGGGGAAAAATAAAAGTCGAGGAGATGAACCTGTTTTCCAGCCACACCTATACCAAGGGCGTCGTCAGATACAAGCTCTTGGATACCATTCCGCTTCAGAAATAATCTATGAAAAACGGTCGGATAAAAATACTGCAAGCGAGTGTGGATGCGGTCACACAAAAAGAAGCTCTTGAGAATATCAGGCTTTTTTTGTCTTCTTCCGACGGGCATCAGATTGTTACGCTCAATTCCGAGATGGTGGTGGCGTGCGAAGAGGACGCGCAATTTCGCAGTGTCGTAGAGGCGGCCGATTTGATCGTTGCGGACGGGATGGGAGTCGTATGCGCGAGCAGTTTTTTGAAAAAGAAAAGAAACAGCCCTTTTTTCGATATGGCGAATTTAGTCTTGATGCCTTTTTATGAAATATTTTCTCCGGAGAAAATCAAAGATGTGTTGCCGGAGAAGATAAGCGGCATCGATTTGATTCACGCGATTTGCACGAGTGATTTTATTCATGACAAAAAAATATATCTGCTGGGTGCTGAAGAGGGGATTGCGCGCAGAGCCGGTGAAGCATTGAAGGTCAGATATCCTCAGCTGAAAATCGTAGGTGCCGAATCCGGAATTCGAAAAGTTTTTTCACGGAAAGATAATGACGAACTTATTGCCAAAGTGAACGCATCATCGCCTGATATTCTTTTTGTAGCACTGGGAGCTCCTCGGCAAGAAAAATGGATTTATGATAATTTGCCAAAGCTTTCTTGTGTGAAAGTGGCAATGGGTGTGGGCGGATCATTTGATATCATTGCCGGCAAAATCAGTCGCGCGCCGAAGATTTTTCAAATGCACGGCATGGAGTGGCTGTGGCGGCTTCTGCAGGAACCGAAAAGGGTCAGACGTATCTATAATGCCACTTTCAAATTGGCTTGGTTGATTTTTCGAGAGAGAAAGGATAAGATAGAGGGGTAAAACAATCCTTGTCGTCATATCGAAGGAGGCACGACTGAGAGATCTGGGAAAAATATAAGACTAATATAAAATTATTTATAAAAAGAACTCTATATTTTGCATCGTATAGTTCCCAGATTTCTCACATCCGTTCGGAATGACAGATTAAAAATAATCTTAAATATACTAAAATGACTGAAACTCCCAAAAAAATAAGAACCCGTTTCGCTCCCAGTCCGACCGGATATGTCCATATCGGCAGTGTGCGCTCGGCATTATATAATTATCTTTTTGCCAGGCACAATGACGGAACTTTTTCCTTGCGCGTCGAGGACACTGACCGCACCCGTTTGGTAGAAGATGCTGTAGATTATCTCCTTAAAGTCTTCGCTATTTTGGGCCTTAACCCTGACGAGGGTGTAGTTCTGGATGAAAGGGGGAAAGTCTCCCAGAAAGGCGATTTCGGGCCTTATATCCAATCTGAAAGGTTGCCTATATACCAAAAATACGTCCAGGAGTTGCTTGATAAAGATTACGCATATTATTGTTTTTGTAGTCAAGAGAGGTTGCAGCTGGCCCGGGAAGAGAGGCAGGCAAAGAAATTGCCACCTATGTATGACGGACATTGCCGCCATTTATCCAAAGAGGAGGTCGAAGCCAAGCTTCAGGCTGGCGAGCCACACGTAATCAGGATGCGGATCCCTCAGGATGGGTTTACTGAGTTCGATGACCTGGTCTACGGTCACATCAAAATCAAGAACGAGCTGATCGACGATCAGGTACTGATGAAGTCGGACGGTTTTCCGACTTATCATTTGGCGCACGTTATCGATGACCACCTAATGCAGACGTCGCACGTTATTCGTGGCGAGGAGTGGTTACCTTCGGCGCCCAAGCATATTTTGCTTTTTCAATATTTCGGTTGGGAAGTTCCCGCCTACGCGCATCTGCCGCTCCTGCTCAATCCCGACAAGAGCAAGCTCTCCAAGCGCCAAGGCGATGTTGCTACCGGCAGCTATCTGGACAAAGGTTATCTACCGGAAGCGATTTTGAATTTTCTCCTACTACTCGGTTGGAACCCGAAAACCGAAGAAGAAATATTTTCTTTGGATGAAATGATTGCGAGGTTTGATTTGAGCGGTGTAAATAAATACGGCGCGGTCTTTAATGTTGAGAAATTGGACTGGATCAACGGGATGTATATACGCAAGATGGAGTTGGGGAAACTTGTCACTCTCTGCGTGCCGTACTTGGAGCAGGACGGTCTGCTTGAAAAAATTTCAGATGCGCAGTTCAGGAATAAACTCACGGGAGAAAATATCAGCTTCGAAAAATTGCAGCAGATCGTTTCGCTTGAACAGGAGCGGATGAAAAAACTTTCCGAGGTGGGGGAGAGCGTCCGATTCGTTTTTGAGGAGATGCCGCAATATGAGAAAGAATTGCTTGCTTGGAAAAAAATAACGATCGAAGATGCGCAGAAAAATCTGCAGACGATTTATGACGAGATGGAAAAGATAGAGATAGCGGATTTTACCAAAGAAAATTTATCGGAACTTATAAACCGGCTCAAAGAGAAAACCGGACTCGGCACCGGCGAACTGATGTGGCCGCTGCGCGTTTCACTTTCCGGACTAAAAAATTCTCCCGGTCCTTTTGAGATTGCAGAAGTTCTGGGCAAGGAAAAAACGCTGCGAAGGATTTCTAGAGCGATTCATCTTTAATGTGCATATATTTTGTCTCCTCATATTTTAAAACCCCGAACGAAAAATCGCAAGGGGTTTAGGGTGTGAGTTTTTCTCACTCGGTATTTTATTGTAGGTATTATTCCTTTACTGCTTTCTTAATCCGATGAGATCTTCAATCTGACTTTTGACTTCAAAGGCTCCTTGGGGGAGAGGCTTTATGATAAATGTCTTGCCGTGTTTCATGGCTTGTTTGTTTAACCATTTTTTGCAGATTCTTTTTCCTAGTTTATTTTTTTTCTTGTCGGGCAGTAACGAACCATCCAACTCTTTCAATCCCTCGTCCAGCTCGTTAAGGGCAATCTCTATCTCCGATGAAAGGCTTGGAAGTTGTTCTCTCAGATAGGGGCCGCATACTTTTAGTGCTCTCGCGATTTGGACGGTGGATACTCTTGTTCCGATTATAAAATACAGAAAGGCATAGAGTTCGTCAAAACCTCGTGCGCATAAATACCTGTCTGTTATTACGGTTAGTACGACGCCTATATGCGCCTTTTGTTTTTTCGTAATATCTTGTTTCTGCTGAATAGTGTAATCCTCCTTTGTGATTGTTTCAATATTCACGACTCTCTCGTGAAGGAGAGGTTATCTGTTACAAGTATAACGGTAAAACTTATCATAGTTATAGAAAAAGTCAAGCCCTTCACGTCTCTTTTATAATATGCTATAATAGGCTTAAAGTCAGAAAATAACTACACGCTATCGTGGAAAAGCGCAAGAAATACAGCCTTATCTCGAAAATGACCATCTATCTTTTGATAGTGTCTTTTGTTCTGCCTCCTCAAATCGATGTTAATGCCAAGAATAAAACGATAGAGGAGATTGAAAGCCAGATTGATGCCAAGAGTGACAGTGTAAAGAATCTAGAGAATCAAGCGGGGCAGTACGAGGATAAAATTAAACAGCTCAAGTCTCAGGCGCAGAGCCTGCAAAATGAGGTGGAACTTTTTGACGCTCAGATTGCGCAGCTCGAGGTGGAAATCCAGGCTACTCAAGCCAAAATCGAAGAGGTTAATCTGGAGATTGAGAGGCTTTTGGAACAGATAGCGTTGAAAGAGGCGGAAATCGAGAAGGAAAGAATTATTTTGAAAGGTCTTATACGTCAGATCAACGATTACGACAAAGAAACGATGTTTGAGATTCTGCTTAAGAGCGAGGAAATTTCTTCATTTTTCAATGAGGCGGAATATGTCAATGTTGTTGGCAAGAAGATCAAGTCTTCGCTGGACGCCCTGAAAACGGCGAGAGAGGATTTGAATTCGCAGAGAGAACAGGCGGAACTCAAGAAGAAGGAACTCATAGATCTGGAAACTGATATCAAGATGAAACGGGATGCTTTGGGAGTTGAGAGGGCATCCAAACAGGAGCTTCTCGACATCACACTGGGCAGTGAAGCAGAATTCCAGAATCTCTTGTTAGGTACACGCGAGCAGAGGAATTCAATTTTGGGAGACATTAATAACTTGATGTCGGAACGCCAAGTTGAAATCTCGAGAATTGCCGCCGAGTCTAATCGACCGGCTACGGCTGCCTCTACCATCTGGTATTATTCACAGAATGATCCGCGCTGGAAAAATGATTCCATCGGTGTTTCCAACTCGACCATAAATGACTACGGTTGCGCGCTCACTTCCGTAGCGATGGTTTTCCGTTATCATGGTATCGATATAACTCCGAAAGTTTTGGCGCGTCAGCCGATTTTCGTGCGCGATCTCATCTCTTGGCCGAAACAATGGAGATTTCTGGACCTTGATTACAACTCTTTCCATAAGACCGGCGGACTGGAGCAATCCGATTGGAATCGTGTTGATCAGGAAATTGCAGCCGGCAATCCCGTGATAGTGTTTATCAATGCCATAGGTAGGAGCGGCGGACATTATGTGGTTATCCATAGCAAGGACGCGCGCGGTTACGTCGTCCATGATCCTGTTATGTGGAACGGCGAGAGTGGTGCAAATATCTATCTCTCAACCACCAGGAAATATTTGGAAGCTGTTTATAGGACAACTACCGTAATCGATCAAGTGATCATCTACAAATAATATTTACAATTCATTTTTTAAAAAACGCTCTTACAAAGAGTGTTTTTTGTTTTTGGATAGGGGAGAGGTGAAGCGGTATCCGGACTTTCTCCTCCTATGTCACAGATTAGTTCGTCCGGTTTAATTTAGGACTTGCTATCTCGAAGAAGTACTCGGCTGAGAAATCCGGGAAGTGTGGAAATTTTATATAAAAATATTTTTATAAAGATAATATCTACCGAATTAACTTAATCGATTGCACACACAGGCATATCGATAGAATTTTTTTATTCTAAGCAGGGGGGAAGGCTCGAAGAAAAAAATGATGCGACTCCCCTTGCATATTATTTTTTTAACGAAGGGGGGATTGGATATTTGTCTTATGACAATCGTTTCGGTAATGCTTCGTGTTATCCTGAGGTAACACGACGAATCCAGTTGTGTCCCGCATAGTAACGAGGTTCCTCGCTTCGTGTAGTTTATCCTCGCGAAGCAAGGGGTACATTCAGGATGACACATAATACCGGATTAACTTAATTCATTACAAGTTCCATTCGCGGATATTTAATTTTTAAAAACAGTCTATCCTCATGATATTGTCTATTTTATCTGATATCTATGCCCAGGTAAGACATATAAAACTTTGCGTGAGGTGTTCTCTGACTTTTACGAAAAGCAAAAGGTATAAGTACTCATCTTTTTGATTTGCGGGGCTTAAATCGCCAAATAGAGGTCTTGTATTTTGGCTTGTTTCTGGGGTACCTGGGGGACATATGCTGGGCTTGCTAGGTAACAATATAAAGACATAAACAGCAGTATCTGTCAAAAATAGTAATGTGCGGAGAAGTGGTAAAAAATATTTTTTAGAAAAATATAATATAGAAACATATATATGATAAATTATTGAAAAGATATTTAACAGGAGACTAAGCATGGATCATTCGGGATATATATCGGTGGCATATGCGCAGAGAAGCGAAGTGTGACAATCAATATGGTTAACGATAAAATGCAGAATATCCAAGAAAGAGCTTTATCCAAGATTTGGCTTCAGAGAGGGCTTTTCTCTAGTTCTATGTCGCAAAACCTATCTTGTGCGACATGGTATATGTTTTGTATACTGCTCTATCTTAAGGAAAATTGGCGATTATTTTTGAATAGACTAAGCTGGGGTCTTTTGTGAAACAATATGCAATTGTTAAGTATCCGTTTTGTCTGCCCTAACGACCTTGGTCTGTCATCCCGAAAGTCGTAATCGGCTGAGGGATCTGGGGAATGCACGGTATTTATCGAATCAATATTTTATAAACATAATCTTCCGGCGTGTCGTATTTTCCCAGATTCCTCAATCGCAGTAGCTCATTTCGGAATGACAGAATAAAGCGGGATGAATATTTATAAAAAATATTTTTTGCCTGTATCTTTTTTCATAAAAATAGCGCACAAAAAACAGGAGAAGCTACCCCCCCGTCCTTGCACCTGTACTAATTTTTCGGATTTAAAAAATTACTCAATCTTATCTTTCTCTTCCTTTAAATAATAAATCCACTGTTCGAAAATATCCACGAAAGTTTTGAATGGCGCTTCGATGATGAAATCCATTATGTAGACGAAAAAGTTGAGGTTGGACATTTCGGCGGATAGCCACTTCCCTACTTGTAAGATCGGCATGAAGAAAAGTTCTGTCATAAAACCTATTGTCCCTTCCTTTTTTTTGACTACCTGTAATTCTCTGGCATTCTGTCTGATCCTGATAGAGAAGTAGCTTACTACGCTCAAGAAGAAACAGAAGAGCCCCATACTGATGAAATTGAACCCCAGCTTGTTCAATGTGAATATGATCAAGCCGAAGGATGCCAAGAAAACCACCAGATAAAGGAAGCGGAACGCTGTCAGGAAAAACGCGTTCGGGGTGGGTGCACGTTTGATTATCATCGGCTTGCCATATTCGCCGTAAAGCATATTCTTTATACCGGTGACAATAAGCTCCGTGTTTTTCTTGCTAGGCACACTCACCTTCATAACGGCTAATGCCATAAGTATCGGCGGGAAGAGTATATTCACTCCCAGAGCGAAATAATTGATATGGCCCACGATATATTTATCGAAAGGAAGCTCTATGATGAGAGCCAGCACTACTTTGGTTATAAAAATGTATACGATACTGCGTTTGGCCGCCCGGTTCAGTTTTGTGTGGGCGACGCGATATTCTTTCACACAGGTTTCTTTGACGGCGTCTTCGATACGATAATGATGCGAGAAGACACGATCTACTTCTTGGGAATTCTTAAAAATGACGTCTTGTAAAATAGTGAGGTATGCCCGATTAGTTCTTACTGCCTTGATAAAATCGTCCGCATGTTTGTGATTTATTATCTTGTCGACGCCGGACACGACTTTCCCCATCACGGGAGCCATCTTGGAGATGGTATCTTCTGAGGGCGCAAAAATCCATTCGGGGTGCTTTGTAATGAAGAGCCTGTAGCGTATCATGTCGGTGTCAGCCTTGTTCAGGTTCTTGATTACCGCCACATATATGAGTTCCTTTTCCAGATCCGGCTTGATATTGAGCCCCTCCTGGACTTTGATTTTTTCTTCCATCACTTCCCTGGCGAAATTTACGATGGCGTTTTCTTTCCCGTGCGGCACCAGCCCCTCCTCAATCTCGCAGGAGGCGATGCCGATAATCCATTCGAACAGAGCTTCATCCTGTGTTTTTTTCGTCCCCTTCTGGCTCGGCATATTATTGAGAAGGAGTGTGTATTTTTGTATGATTAGCTCTATATCCTTGATTCTGCTAACCGGGATTTTTTTGTCGGGAAGGTATCTTGCGCGGACGAGTTCATAGACCAAAAACTTCGCCACATCGGCTTCGTTCTTTTCGGTCATGACCCTGCGCTTGAGAATACGTTTTATTGCATTTTTCCGAAGCAGGTGCTCCTCTTTGTAATCGACAGAGTTACGTAGCTTTTCATAGAAAAAAGCGATCTTACCAGAGACTTGATGTACGGTTACTTTTTCTTCTTCTGCAGCATCGTAGTTCTTTTCTGCTTCCAAGGCGTTTTTGTATATGTCTAGAAATCTTTGCGCCTTTGGTGAAAGTTGATCGTTTGGCATATTTTCAGTTATTATTTTAAATCCTGCCCGGTTTTTCAAGTAAATGAATTATACCAAAAAGAGACTGATAAATCAATTTTATTGATGACATTTGTATTCTGTCGTACTAAGGCTTTTTCTTATTGTAGTCCTGAACTTGTTTCAGTATCTTCTTTATGGCTCGCGAACGCTTCCATAATCGCGCCATATCTAATTTTATACGTTTATAAATACTGCTGAATATTTTACTGATTTAATAATATAAAGTTTTAAACGTATAATATCTTGGATGTCGAAACAAATTCGGGACGACGCCCCTTGGGTAGTTTTCTTATTTGCACAAAAAAGAGCGTTTGACACTCTTTTTGTTGTATAATTTTATTTCCGGAGTAACTTAGCGGCCTCTTCCGGGAGCACGGAACAGACTTCCATCCCCGTGCTTAGTTCAAGTCCTCCCCAGATGTTTGTCTTGGGAAAAATTTCCAAGTGCCAGTGATAGTGATCGTAAGGCTGACCGTCGCAAGGGGCTGTATGTAAAAACATATTATAATCAGGGTCTTTGAGGTTGTATTTTATTTTTCCGAGGGCGAACTTTACCGCTTCGGCAAGACTCAGTTTCTGCTCCACAGTAATCCGTTCGAAGTAAGACAGATGCCTCTTGGGATAGATTCTAGTTTCCAGTGACACTCGTGAAACGAATGGGCATAGCACGATAAAATCTTCATTTTCAAAAATAATTCGCTCTCCCCTCTCTTTTTCCCATTCCAGCATTACGCAGTGTACGCACTGTCGATGGGTTTGGAAATATTTTGCGCTTCCGTTCAGGCTGCGTGCTACGTCGGGATCGATGATCGGCATCGCGACTATCTGGCTGTGTGGATGTACTATTGATGCCCCCGCGCTTTTGCCGTAATTCTTGAAAATGGAAATGTATTTGATGCTTCTCTTGTTCATCAGTGCCACATATCTTTCTTGATAAGCCTCAAACACCTCCGCTATCTGTAGGATGTTGAGATCGGGAAAATTCTTTCGATGGTTAGCGGTCACCAAGACTTCATGATAGCCCAAACCGTTCATGACTTCGAAAGGGCCTTCGTCTCTTTTTCCGAGAGTATTGTCCCCTATTGATAGGATTGGGAATTTATTTGGAAATACCCGGATGGTCCAATCCCCTTTTTTATCCAGATAAGTCAGTGTATCCTTCTCTTGCCCCTGTGCGTCGATGTTCTCTTTGCAGAAAGGGCAGTCTTTCGGGTCGTCTGTATTGTCCGAAACTTTCGGTGCATCCTTGCGAGCGTCCGGCTTGTATTTTCTCCTTGTAGAAAATGCCACCCAAGTTCCGCTCACCAAATCCCGTCGAAGTTCGGAAATTCTCTTATCGTTTTTCATTTATGTTGGCAACTTAAAATTTATTTGCACTATATATTATCAGTATAATATAAAATAACGATATTGGAAAATATGCCTTTAGATACTAACTGTGAAAGCTTTACAGAAAACATAGACAGTTGTATCATAGTGTCAGTTTATGTCACAGGAGGTGTCCGATGTATAGCTTTTTAAAAAATTATTACCGGAAATGTATGGAAAAAATAGACGGCAAGAAACTGGTGCGAATACGACTGCCTGTATATTTTGAAGAGGTGCTGGCACAGACCGTTGATGAGTTAGAGGGCATAGTCGATGAAGAAGGTCTTTTAAAAACGTATTTCCATTGTGGCCTTGAGTATGTCTTTATTCGTCTCGTAGATGAAGGAAAAATAGACATCTTAGACAGCAAAATGAGACATATCTCAGAAACGATTGCGACTGCAGAGCAGAAAGGAACAGTCTATAAACAGATGTGTCTTTCTGCCAAGGATGTTAAGCTGATAAATGGATTGGAAAAAAGTTATGGTATTCCCCAGTTTGATTACGTAGAATATTTTATCATGGAAGGTCTTATTCCGTACATGGAAAATATCTATATGCTACAATGCATCAAGAAGGAAGAAATGAAAAAGGAATGCCTTAAAGAAGATAAAAAAGAAACAAATCAGTGATACATCGTATCACTGATTTTTAAATACCTCTCCCCTATTATTGTTACTTCCCGAAATATTTATGTGCCGTCTTGATTGCTTCGGCTGTTAGTTTGGCGCATTCCTCGATGTCTCCGAGATGTGCCACTTCTACGGGCGAATGCAGATAGCGCGTAGCGATGCTTATTCCTCCGGAAGGGATGCCGTCACGCGTCAAATTGATGATTGCGGCATCAGTCATACCACCCTCTCCCACGCTTAGCTGATAATCGATTTTACTGTCTTTGCCGGTGGTTTTGAGCCAAGCGAGCGTTTTTTCATCTACCACGATACCTGCGCCTTCGGCGTCGCTGACGGTAATTACCGGCCCTTTGCCCAGCTCCAAAATAGAGCTGCGTTTCTCGATGCCCGGATGGTCTCCCGGGATGGTCGTGTCTATCGCCAGTGCTACGTCTGGATTTACGCCATGAGCCGCGGTGCGCGCTCCCTTGAGTCCGATTTCCTCTTGTACAGTTCCGACATAGATGACTTCCGCTTGCACTTTCTGCTTGGCAAGTATCCGAGCCGTCTCCAGCATAGACACTACTCCGGCCCGATTGTCCAGAGCCTTGCCGCTGCCGAGGTTATTTATCAGTCGTTGATATTTGCGATCCAAAGTCACAGTGTCTCCGATCTCTACCCCAGCTTTTTCTACGTCTTTCCTGTCGATGGCTCCGATATCAATGTACATCTCATTGATAGGAACCACTTTTAATCGTTCCTCGGGTTTCATTACGTGCGGCGCCTTTGAACCGATTACTCCGAAATAATCTTTCTTGGCTGTATGGATAATCACTCTTTGATTCAATAATGTCTGGTCGAACCATCCGCCCGACTTGGAAAAATAGATATATCCCTGCTCGTCGATATATTTGACCATAAAGCCGATTTCGTCCATATGTGCCGCAATCATTACTCTCGGGCCTTTGCCCTTTTTGATAGCGATAAGATTGCCCATGTTATCGGTTCGGATTTCATCGACGTATGGCTTGATTTTTTTTTGCAAAATCTCGCGCACGTTCTTTTCGAATCCGGAGATTCCGTATGTGTTGGAAAATTCCTCCAGAAGGGTATTTATTCTCTCTATGTTTTCATTCTTTTTTTCTGCCATTTTCGTAAGTGTTTAATTTATTTAATCTCCAGAACTTTCGGCATCTTAGTCAGGTTATCACGGCCGTCTTCTTTCACCACAACCATATCTTCGATGCGTACGCCGCCGATGCCGGGGTAATAGAGGCCGGGTTCTATAGTAATGACGTTCCCTATCTGGAGGCTGTCTTCGCTTTTGGGCCCCAGAAATGGCCTTTCGTGTATCTCCAATCCTACACCGTGGCCGAGATTGTGAATAAATCCTTCAGGACTCTGACTACCCAATTCCGTCTTATATCCCGCCTTTTCGAAACAATCGGTAACCTTGCCGTAGAGCGACCTTATCTCGATCCCTGCTTTGACATTCTCTATTGCAAGCTTTTGCCCTCGGAGTACCGTATTGTAGATCTTCTTTATCTCTGGCGAGGCTTTTCCCTTGACGACCGTCCTTGTCATGTCCGCATAGTATCTGTTCTTGAAAGACTTGGGGTAGATGTC
Organism: Minisyncoccota bacterium; assembly: GCA_028690055.1. Taxonomy (GTDB): domain Bacteria; phylum Patescibacteriota; class Minisyncoccia; order JAHIHE01; family JAGLIN01; genus STD2-77. The sequence goes on from JAQVBZ010000023.1 coordinate 15,760, forward strand.
GATTATAATAGGTTGATGGGCGAAAATCGGTCCGCTACCCGCATTGTGCGGTTGGCTCGTATTCATTCCGCAGGAAACGATATCATCCTCTGACTTGCATCCGCCACGCACGAATTCCATCTCAATGAATTCTTTTAAAAATTCCGAAGTCAGTATTTTACTTCCGTATGCCAATTTGTTATCTTTTCTGATTTTAGATTTTTTGATAACTTCGATCGCTGCGCGCATCGCCTTCTCGTTTACCTTCTGAGTGGCGAGGATATGGGCGATATCATCATCTTGTTTTACCGCCCTTTCTTCAAAGAACGCTCCGGATTTTATTTCGATCTTCACTTTCATCTTCCTCAGTGCATCGGCATATTTGATCGGAAAATAATCCGGCACGACAACTTCCTTGACGTTGTTCTCGGCAATTATCCAAGCAAGGGCACTTTTGTATTTTTTTGGGTAAGAGAAGATATTCAGCACCTCGTCGACTTTTGCTTCTTGCAGTGCTCTGGAAAATTCCAGATCGCTCACGTATATCTTCCTGCCGATTTCCGTTTCAAGATACACGAATTCGTCGGGAATCAACATGCGAGTCGCATAATACATGTCGGCATTGGTTTCGCTATTGGCGATTAGGAGTTTGGTTTTCATTTGGCATAAATTATCTTTAATTTGTCATCCTGGAATTTGCATGGCAAATATCCGGGATCCCGTTACTATGCAGGCAAAACGTAGGATAAGTTTTTATTGAGACTTCTCACGGGATTCCGGATATTTCATAGTAACGAAATTCCGGAATGACACTCATTGTTTATTTCAATTTTGCTTCCAAATATTTATCCAGTTCTGCGATATTAATCCTTTCCTGCGCCATCGTATCTCGGTCTCTCACCGTCACAGCTTCGTCTTCAAGGCTCTCGAAATCCACTGTCATACAATAAGGCGTACCGATTTCGTCCTGACGACGGTAGCGCTTGCCGATGTTGCCGCTATCGTCAAATTCGCACATATAATCTTGCTTGAGCTTGTCATAAATTCCTTTTGCTTTTTCGACTAAGTCAGGCTTGTTCTTTAAAAGCGGGAAAATAGCAACTTTGATAGGTGCAAGTTTTGGCGGAAATTTCAGTACCACGCGCGTTTCGCCTTCCACCTCTTCTTCCGTATAGGCATCCGTTAGCACTGCCAGCATTGTCCTTCCGACTCCGACCGAGGATTCTATCACGTGTGGAGTATAAGTTTCGTTTGTTTCCGGATCGGTATAGTCCATCTTTTTGCCGGAACATTTGCTGTGACTGCCGAGGTCATGTTCGCCACGCGCGTGGATGCCTTCCAATTCCTTGAAGCCGAACGGAAAATTGTATTCAATATCGTAAGCTTCTTTGGCATAAAATACCAGATTCTCGTGTTTATGCCATTTTAAATTTTCTTCCTTGATCCCCAATGCGATGTAATAATCCCATCTTGTCTGACGAAGTTTTTCGTATTCCGTCATCTCGTTTTCCGGGTTGACAAAATATTGCATTTCCATTTGTTCGAATTCGCGTGTTCGGAAAATAAATTGTCGTGCCGTAATTTCATTACGAAACGCTTTACCGATCTGCGCTATTCCGAACGGAATTTTCACGCGTGTGGAATTCAAAACATTCTTATAATTCACGTAGATTCCCTGGCAGGTTTCTCCTCGAAGATATACAGGGTCTTTGTCCCAATCGCTTGCAAAATTGCCCAAATTTGACTTGACTAGCAAGTTAAATTTATGCGCTTCGGTAAAGTCGTGTTTGCCGCAGCTGGGGCATTTTATTTTATCGAAATTGGCTTTAAACAGTTCGTTGATTTCCTCTTCAGACATTTTTTCATCGGCAAAAACGCCTGCTTCTTCCAGAAGATGATCGACACGCAAACGCGCGTGACAATTTTTACATTCCGCCAGAGGATCCGAGAAACCGGACACGTGTCCTGAAGCTTCCCATATTCGCGGACTCATAACGATACTACTATCCAATCCTACGATATCCTCTCTCAGCTGCACCATAGCTTTCCACCATTCATTCTTGATATTCTTGGAAAGTTCTGTTCCGTAGTTGCCGTAGTCATAAACTGCCGCAAACCCGCCGTAAATCTCCGATGAAGGAAAAACGAACCCCCTCCTCTTGCAAAGCGACACGATTTTTTCCATCAGATTATCTTCCTTTTTCTCCGCCATATATTTTATAAGTTTATTAAGTTTACGCCTTATTCTAGCATAAAAAAAAGCGCTTGTCCAAAATATTTTGGCAAGCACTCAATAAAATTGTTGTTTTCAGTTCTTATTTTTTTGTATTTTTTGCATTAAGAACACTGTTAAAATAGCAGCTTATCACCATGACTATAACACCTATGATAATAGCGGCTGCTATCTGAATAGAGTAAGAAATGGCTTTTTCTAATATCAGATCAAGCAGTATGGTAAACACTGCTATTGCTCCGAATGAAAATAAGGTGGCGATAAGTGCCCATTTTGCGCAACGGGCTATTTCTTTTAGTTTTAATTCTTCTGGTGTCAAATTCGTTTCCTCTCGATTTCTTGTTTTTTTGTTAGTATATGATGGATAATTCCTGCTAAAGCAAGTGCTGCTGACGAAGACAGCCCGACGTCATCGGCCGTTGAATGAAACAGCATAAAATAAAACAAATCCAACGAATATATTTTCTTAATATACACTTTCCTTTTTGCAAAGTTTAGGTCTAAACAATAGCTATGTCAAGAAAACGGAGATTTTAAAGCTCTGTTTGAAGAAAAGTAAATCGTTTCTATTTTCTTACTTTTGTATCACGATATTGCCAAGTCAACAAAAGCGGGCTGGCTATGAAAATAGAGGAATAGGTTCCGAAGCCAATACCTATAGTGCCAGGACAAGGGTCCTGATGTATGTGTCACTGATATGAATATTTCTATCTTCACGTAATGTGCGATAGGCTAGCCAGGTTAATGATATTAGAAAAGACCTGTTTAAAAAATAAACAGGTTAGTTAAAGTTATTCTTTGTTTTTCTTTGTCCCTTCATTTCCACAAGCACAATCCTTGCTCGATGTACTGCCGCCACAGCAGCAGCATTCTCCATCTAGGTCACTATTAATTAAGGAAACTAGCGTCATAAATATGATGCCACTCAACACTGAGACTATCATTGGGGCAAAATAAGAAAATGTTATTCCCCAGATTTGCCCAATCAGATATATGATTGTAGCGAATATTAGGTACATGGATAAAGCTATTACGCTTCCCCATAATATACCAGGACCAATAATTTCTATTTTCACTCTTTTCCTCCTAAGCTCATGTAATTATACTTATATCATTTGTAACTAAATAAGTCAAGTTTTATGGTAGGCTCTAGCCTTTTAGTATAAAAAAATAGCAGAAATAAATTCTGCTATTTTAACGGTTTTAAAGAAGCTGTTTTTACTTCTTTTTCTTCATATCATAGTGCTGCCAAGTCACCAAAAGAGGACTGGCGATGAAGATGGAAGAGTAAGTTCCGAAGCCGATACCTACGATTAGCGCCAAGACGAAAGTCTGGATAGATGCGCCACCGAAGAGATAAAGCACGAATAACATCAGCAGAGTCGTGAAAGAAGTATTGATAGATCTGGCTAATGTTTCGTTTACGCTGTAATTTACCGTATCTTCAAAATCGCTCATCTTGCCACGCAAAAGATTTTCACGGGTGCGATCAAATACGACGATGGTATCGTTTACAGAATATCCCAAGATAGCTAAGGCGGCTGCTAAGAAGGTTGCTCCTATCTCTACGCCGTATAAGTGACCCAAGACGGAGAAAACTCCGGCAGTGATGATAATATCGTGCGAAAGCGCTATAGTGGCACAGAGCCCGTATTTGAAACTGGAGACGGGATAGGAAACTTTGCGGAAAGCCCATGCGATATAGGTGATGATGCCGATGATAGCTAACAGAATCGCCCAAACAGTAGTAGTTTGGAGTTCACTTCCCACCACCGGGCCGATAGAATCAAAGCTTTTTTCAGAGACATATTTCTTCTCATCGGCCGCGCTGACGATAGCGGCATCTTCCGCCTTTATGGTTACATCTTCGCCTTCGCTATTTTGCGTTTCGACTTGTATCGGTTCTGCTGCCGCATCTTCTGCCGGAGTTTCGGCTGTCTCGGCTGCGCCTGTCTCTGTATTTGCCCCTGCCTTATCTGCTGTTTTTTTGTTGAGCGCCGTCAGGATCGATTGGTGTGTGGTCTCATCCACTTCTTTGAAACGCAGAAAAGCATCGTTGTCACCCGAGAATTGCACCTTTGCTTCTCCCAGATCAAGTTCGTTGAATACGTCTGTGATATCTTGGCTTTCTAATTTATTCTCATTGAAGCTCACTTCCATCATGCTTCCTCCTGTATAGTCAATTCCTAATCTAAGCCCCCAGGAGGCAAGCGCGAATATGCTGACGATGGTTAGAAAGGAAGAGAGTGCAAACCATACTTTCCTTCTTTGAATAATTTTTATCATACGAGGTCTTAAATGGGTTAATGTTTTAAATTATTTTTTCTTGACTCCGAATAACCAAGGTTTCTGGAGCGCCTTGAACTTGATCGCAATCTTGAGGAAGTTCTTACTGACTGTGATGGCCGAGAACATACTCAATAGCACACCGATACTGAGAGTGACGGCAAAACCTTTTACGGAGCCGGTCCCTACCGCTATCAGGATTAAACAAGTGAGCAAGGTCGAAGCGTTAGAATCGAAAATCGAGCTCCAGGCGCGAGCAAATCCTTCTTCAATAGCGGTGCCAATCGTTCTGCCTCGTTTAAGTTCCTCTTTGATTCTTTCAAGGATAAGCACATTGGCATCGACCGCCATACCGATTGAGAGCAGAAAGCCTGCAATGCCGGAAAGGGTCAGTGTGATCGGGATCAATTTAAAAATAGTAAGAGAAAGCAGAACATATAGGATAAGCGTCAAAACCGCCAAGATTCCTTCCATCCGGTAATAAAGAATCATAAAAAGACTGAGCAAAACAAATCCGACGATACCGGCAACAATGCTGGAATTTACGGAGTCTTGTCCCAAGCTGGCGTCGACTGTTTGCTGGGTTAAAAGCGAAATCGGCACCGGCAATGCTCCGGCGTTCAGTCTCTGTACGAGTGTTCGCGCTTCTTCTGTGGTAAAATTGCCGGAGATGACCGCTTTCCCGTCGGTAATGGAAGTCTGGACTGTCGGGATGCTGATCGGCATTCCGTCCAAGAAAATGGCGACTCTTCTTCCTATATTGCGGGAAGTGACTTCGCCGAAGAGCTTGGTGCCCTCATCGTCGAATTGCAATGTGACTTCCGGCTCATAAGTCTGCGGATCAAAAGAAACATCCGCCCGATCAAGCTTGGTGCCGTCAAGTCCCGTAGGATTATAATAAAGCATAGAAAGATATTCCTCCGGAATCTGCGAGTCTTTGTATTGTTCTTTTATTGTCGCTTTTTCCTCTTCGGTCATCTCCTCTTTGAATTCCAACATCGGGGTCTCTCCGATCATTTTTATGGCCTCAGTTACGTCTTTGACGCCGGCCAGTTCCACAATCAGGCGGTCTGTGTGTGACACTTGCACGTTAGGTTCGGCCACGCCGTAAGCATTAACCCTTCTCTCAATGACATCCCGCACGCCGTTCATAGCTGATTCTTTGTCTGCTTCCGTTATCTGACTAAGGTCGGCTTGGTACACCAGGTGGGTTCCGCCCTGCAGATCCAATCCCATCCGGAATTGTAGATCATTGTCGTAGTTTATCCCGTACTTGTGAATGTGTATACCCTTATTCTGAGGGTATACAGCATAGGCGCTCATTACGAACAGAATCAGAATTAACACAAAATTGAGGATTAGCTTTCTTTTGCTTGACATAGTTACAGAAAAATAAATTAATTATAATAAAACCAAAGATAAAGCTGATCTTATCTTTTTGGCTTGAATGAACGCTATCAAATAACACGCTCTAAGTATAATCGACTTTTTTTAATTTTACAAGTTTTCGTGAGCCGATAGGGATTGCAGCATCATTTGGCCGGTTCCGACATCCCTTTGAAAAATTTGTGTATAGACATAAGATTAGCCAGTACGATTGTCGCCATAAATATCTCTTGTATAAGCGGAGAAGGAATCCCCTCTTGTGAAAGTGAGATGAATATAGCAAGGATAGCAAGTCCCATTATAGCGAAAAATACCATAAGCGGGACGGCAAAAAGAAAGCCTGCCACGCGGCGTTTTTTCATCAGATAGGCGATAAGGAACGCGCCCGGTAGGAAAAAGGCCATATCCAAAACATGAACGGGATTTACGAATGAGCCTATATCGGCAATGCCTTGCGGTACAGTTCCGGACGATAGAGCCCCTATCACATCGCTGAGCCATAGTAAATAAAAGATAGTGCCGATAATAATAAGTAAAATGCCAGTGAGCTTACTTTTTACATTGGAAAAAATAGGCAGAAGTTCTCTCCACTCCAAATCCATAAGGCTTCCGGCCAATGAATAAAACGCCAGGCCTAGAATTGCCACATAAGTAAGGAAGTTTGATCCGAAATGTATGAAAAAAGCGTATAGGGTATAGGAGTAAATCACATAAAATAGGACTCCGAGCCAGATAAGATAAGCCCTGAGCGATCCCTTGCCGGCAAGATAGGCGCTTATGATAAGTGCAGGAAAGGCTATAAAGAGATTCACATAGTCTTGCCCCATTGCCTGCGCTGCCCAATTGAAGGTTTCTTTGGAGTAAGTGCTTTCAGAAGATATTCCCAAAAAGCTTACTCCTGCCATCAGGATGCCAGCGATAAGGGAAAGCCATAACCAAAATTTTGAGATTTTCATATATTATTTCAATAAAAGTTTTTATTAGTTAAAGAAAACCACCGACGAAGTCGGTCGTCCACGGTTTCCGATTGCGGACGAAGTCAGTTTGGAATAGTATATAAGGTATAAACTAACAATTTTACCTCACTATATGTCAAACGAT
>JAQVBZ010000024.1 GCA_028690055.1 Minisyncoccota bacterium
AATAAAAAGACTATTCGGAAAAGGGGGCAACATGCCAGACAAAGAAGAAACTACAATGATTGATCCATGCGAAAAAGAGCTAAGAGAATGGGAAGATTTTTTCGGACTCAAAAGCCCAAGCAGCAAAGATATAATAAGAAGCATAATAGGCACAAAAGAAGAAGAATAAAAAAAACTAACAACTTTAATTTTTTTATTTTGGTTGTTTTTTTATTTGTCATTCCGGGCTTGACCCGGAATCTGCGTTCTATCACTTCCATGCCCTATACCTCGTATACAATGCGCTGTTATACGTTGTATTTGTATTTAATAAAATATGGAATTTATACAAAGTAGATTCCGGGTCAAGCCCGGAATGACACAACCTGTCTTTTCTTCTTTTGCCGTGTTTCATTTTATTCTTCAGTCTATCATTTTTAAATTACAAGGGATACAGGACCCTCTCCAGCGAGACAACCCCAAACCTATGCAGATAAAATATTCAATTTCATCAAGAAAATAAGGCAAAGAGATTACCGCATTGGAAAGGGCACAAGATATTGTGCCCCTACGAGCTGCAAAGACAGTAAGATTAACAACATCCTCAAGCCCTTGCTCAAACCTCCTTTTTTTGTTACTGTTCTAGGGTAATATCAAGCAAGATTATGAAATATTTTATCCAAATCTACGGTTGCCAGATGAACTATTCCGACGCGGAGCGAGTTGCGGCGATACTGGAAAAGTCCGGCTCTGAAAAAACCTCCAAAGAGAGCGAGGCGGATTTGGTCGTGTTTGTTGCCTGCGCCGTGCGAGAATCGGCAGTTGCCCGACTCTACGGAAACGGGAAAAAATTCAAACGCTATCGGCTGGACAATCCGAACTTCAAGGCAATTCTGACAGGGTGCGTAGTCAAGAAAGATCAAGAGAAATTGGGAAAGATTTTCGATGTCATTATTGACATCAAGCATATAAACGAACTACCAGCGAAGTTGGGACTGGAAGCGAAAGAGACAGAAAAAGAGTTTGACTATTTCCAAATCAAACCGGAACACGAGAGCCCTTTCACTGCCTATGTACCGATAATGACAGGATGCAACAACTTCTGTTCCTATTGCATCGTCCCCTATACGCGCGGACGGGAATACTCGAGACCTACACAAGAGGTTCTCAATGAAATCACCGAGCTTGTCCGACAAGGCTACAAGGAAATTATTTTATTGGGACAGAATGTGAATTCTTATCGCCCCGACGAGGCCACCGACTTCCCTGCTCTGCTGGAAAGAATAAACGGAATCGAAGGTGACTTCTGGATCAGGTTCCTAACCAGCCACCCCAAAGATATGAGCGAGAAACTTATAAAGACCGTAAGCGAATCACCGAAAGGCACGAACCATATCCATCTCGCCCTCCAGTCTGGGAACAATGACATCCTGAAAAAGATGAACCGCAAATACACCAAAGAGCATTTTCTCATGCTTGCAGAAACAATCAGAGAAAATATACCGGATGTGATGCTCACTACCGATATCATCGTCGGCTTCCCCGGAGAGACGGAGGAGCAATTCCAAGAAACGGCCGAATTGATGCGCATGGCGAAATTCGATATTGCCTATATCAACAAATATTCCCCGCGCGCCGGCACCGCCTCCTTCGAGATGCTCGATGATGTCAGCTGGGAAGAAAAGAAAAGGCGTGAAGACACGCTCAACGCCGTTCTCAGAGAAACGGCACTTGAAAATAATCAAAGGTATATCGGACGCACTGTCGAAGTATTGATCGAGAGAGAAGATAAGAAAAATTATTTCGGCAAGACCAAAAGTTTCAAGGATATAAAAATCAAAAAGAACGAAACGGACAAAAGCACAGTCGGTGCGTTTGCCAAAGTAAAAGTTACCAAAGTCACGCCATGGGCATTGGAGGGGGTAATAATGGATGATGACTAAATATTATTTTATACTATCCGCTACACTATTTGTCATTCCGGTTGAAGAGGATATTGAAGAATAATAACTAAAAAATATTTGTCATTAAGCTATTTGTCATTCCGAAATGAGCTACTGCGATTGAGGAATCTGGGAATAATACTATGCAATAATAATTATATTTTATACGATAGCCATAGCAGAGTCTTATGCATTTCCCAGATTCCTCAGCCGAGTACAGCCCTCGGAATGACAAATGATTGCTGCGATTCTCAAGGCGTTGCATGACGTGTTTTTCATATAGCACTGAGATTGCCGCATCGGAGTACCTCCTCGCAATGACAGATAAAAAATATGAATATGAAAAGCCTCAAACCTCTCATCGTAATCCTCGGTCCCACCGCTTCCGGCAAAACCGGACTGGCTTTGGCATTGGCGAAAGAGTTCGGAGGCGAGCTCTTGAGCGCCGACTCCAGACAGATTTATAAAGAGATGGACATCGCCACCAACAAACTCGATAGCGCCACTACAACGGAGAAAACCGCAATTGGTAAAAAGTTATATTTCATTGACGGCACACCGATTCATCTGCTCGACCTGATAGATCCCGATGAAAGTTTTTCTTTGGCGGATTATAAAAAAGTCGCACTTAAAAAGATTGAAGAAATATACAGCAAGGGCAAACTTCCGATCCTAGTCGGTGGCACCGGACTCTATCTGAGCGCCATCGTGGACAATCTCAATATTCCTAAAGCTCCGGCGGACGAAAAACTACGAGCGAAGCTGGAAGAAAAAGACGCGGAAGAACTTTTTGACGCACTGGCAAAGATAGACCCCACATCCGCAGAAACTATCGGGCCTCAGAATAAGAGAAAGTTAATCCGCGCGCTAGAAGTCTATAAAATCACAGGACAACCATTTTCCTCGCAACAAAAGAAAGGCAAACCGCTTTTTAATACTCTTCAGATCGGAATTAGGATTGAAAGGCAAGAACTCCATAATAGGATAGACAAAAGAGTGGACCGAATGATAAAAGGCGGGCTCGTCCAAGAGACGCAGTTTCTCCGCAAAAAATATGCCATCGAACTGCCGGCAATGAGCGGCATCGGCTACAAAGAAATCGGCGCATATCTTGACGGAGAAATGGGCCTGGAGGAAGCCACGCAGCAGATAAAGTTTCATACCCACCAATACGCCCGTAGACAGATTACATGGTTTAATAGGGACAAAAGTATCAACTGGGTAGAAGATTACACAGAAGCGGAAAAATTGGTCAAAAACTTCACAGCAATAGAGGTCTGACCTTTAAACATCTAAAAGGACAGACCTCAATACGCGCAAAGAGGTTGGACCTTGGGCATTCAAAAGGTCCGTCCTCGGTTTATGCGATAGGCAAGCGACACAAATCGAATCCAAAATACACGAGGACAGACCTTTTTAAACATCTGAAAGGTCTGACCTCAGGGCAAAAAAGAGCTGTCCTTACAGAATCGAAGGGACAGTTCTTTTTTTGTTTTTTCTGGGGGAGGGTTAATTCATCGCTTCGTAACTATCTTGCTCGGGTTTGTTAATTTCATAAACAGAATCAGAATCATAAATTGCCAAAGGGTCTAGAGGTTTTCTTTGTCCCGTATCATCATCAGGGAAGAATTGATAGATAATAGAATCAACCGACTCTTTGATTAGATTAGAAGTGGTGAATTGATCTAATTGTTCTTGAGATACGATTTTGATATTCTCCCACTGGAGATGTCTATAGAGACTAAAAACATAAGGAGATAGAATCAGTCTTTTATACTGTTTGTTGTTTTTGTATTTGATAATATAGACATCAGGAGAATTGAGGGTTTTGACAAGATCGCCATCGTTCAAGGTTTGAGTGCTGCTGCCCTGGTTATTATCGTCTATTGTGTCGCCTGTGCCTGTCCCCTCTCCCATAGTGTCAATTTCATTTCCTTCACAAGTAATCACATCCGAGACAGCACCTTGATCTGTGCGGAATTTGATATAGAGCTTATCAGCACCGACATATTGTTGAAACAGTTCTTCTTTCTTGGATATATCTTCCCAAGAAGCATTGGCGAAATCGGAAGTGAGAGAGATCGCTAGTTGAGTGATGCTGTCAGGCAGATTGTCAAAAGTCAGATTGCCATTGTCTAGGACGGTTATGTCTATGTTGGTGAGATTGGGTTTGGTGGGAGGGATGAAGACGCCACTACAATTTATATTAAGATTGAAAATATTAGAATCAGTAGAATTGCCTGCATTATCTATCGCTTTTACATACCAAGAGTGATTGGTGCAAGATAGTTCGTTGGTAGGAGAAGTATTTGTGCTGGTGTTGGGAATATTGTCTTTGTCCATTACCCCATCGATATACAATTGATACTTGGAAAGATTCGATTCGGTATCAGAAGAGGCATCCCAAGAAAATGTCGGGGTTCTATTTGAAGTACTGGCATTGTTGGCAGGAGAGACAAGAGTGAAGGATGTAGGACCGTTAGTATCTTCGGTTATTTCAAAAGTGTGTGTGGAATAACCGCCGGAGTAGGTGAAAGAGATTTGACCGCTATCATCGGAAAGATAAGTATCTTGGTTGGTGGTGTCTACTTCGAGAGCATAATAGGTATTTGGTTTTAAATCTCCGATGGTGTGACTAGTGTTTACGCCGTGAGTGGTACTGGATTCTGTCCATTTCTTATAATAGTCGTCGGAAGTTTGCCAAGTGTCGAAATCGATATCAACCGAATCAGAAGATGGAGTGATTTTTAGTGAAGTGGTGCCATTATTATTGAAATCCGTTTCTCGGTCGAGATTGGCGGCACTGAGACCTGGCAAAGTAGAATTTGTATAGTTGGCGCTGGCAGCGGTGTCAGTGAGGGTGACGTCGATTGAGCCGATGGGAGGAGTGAAAGAGATATCGGAATTAACAAGATTGCTGACAGCGGGATCAGAGGAATAGGAGATGTTGTCGGTGGAAGAGATTGTGTTAATGGTGGATTTAAAAAGAGTCGAGTAGGAACGAATAGCAGTAGAAGTAAAAGAAGGCTCTGAGTAAACGTACTTTTTTCTTTGATATTGGGTTGAAACCTCTTGGGCGTTTAAAACCCGATTATATACACGTGCTTCGTCTATAATCCCATTAAAGTAATGCAAATCAGAGGTAGAGTATGCGCCTATCTTTAGATTGCTGATTGTTGCATCAACGTTAGTAACAGTAGTTGATATTTTACTACTCTCTAATATTCCGTCTACGTATAAATTCATTGTTCCACTATCGAATGTTGCCGTAATAAAATGATAGGTATCGAACACCTCGGCATAAGGTTGCGTAAAAAGAACCCAATCATACTGGGTATCAGAATCACCCACTGAAAAATTCCACCTTGAAAAATTAGTATCGTAACCCATGCGAAAACCATTACACGGCAAAACCCAGCCGACCCTCCCTTTATCTATTATAGAATTCAGTGAACCTGAGGTTGAAGTTCCCTTATATTTTACCCACGCAGACAATGTGAATGCCGTTGTCAACTGTAAGCTAGCATTATTACCTACATTCACATAATCATCTTTTCCATCAAATCGCAATGCCGAACCTTGAGAAAACACTACATCGCTTCTTGCTCCCCACTGTCCGCCATCGGTGGAAATCCTTGATGCGCCATAAATAGTTCCCGTATTAATACCCGCAGAATCGGTGAGTGTTTTTGAGGATTGTTTTACTGACAAAGAATCAATATAGGCGACGCCAGTAGTTTCAGTGTTAAGATAAATCTTTATTCTTACGCTAACAGTAGAAGCAGCGGTGGTGAAACGAAAAGAAGTGTAAGACAGGTCAGCGCCCTGAGTTATAATAGATTGAGACCCAAGAGAAACAGAATTGGTATTGTCATAAGCTTCTATCTTGAGAGTTCCCGTATTGGCGGTAGCATCACGGACGGCGTAATACTGATAGAAATTGACTTGATAATCCGTATTGCCCGTAGTGGCAATGTTTTGATAAACACCAAAATTAGTGCCGTCGCTGGAAGTCGCAGATAGCTTAAGTGCAGAGGACCCGTTTTGTTTAATAGTAGCTTCTTGAGTAATACCCCTAGCGTCCGTTAATACGCCATCAGTAGTCCAATTAGCGGGAGTAATAGTGTCAGTCCAAGTTTCCAATCCTCCGTCGACGAGGATTTCATTTCCCGGTGTTCCCTCGTCCATATGCCAAAGACCTGCCAAACCTTGCTCATCATAGTCTTTAGAGAACACACTGTCATAATTGGAAAAAGAAGTCACTCCAGACTTGCCATAATAAAGATAAACGTTATTCCCCAAAAAAGTTACTTTTTGAGACGCTTGTTGACGGGTAAAATCATAGAGGTAAAGATGTCCAAAACCGGCATACCAAAGATTTGTTTTTTCTTTGATATAATCAAAATGTGGCGTAAGCTCTGAAATATCAAAACAATAAGGATGAAATAAAAAATGGTATATGCCACCAGCTGCCACCACCGAATCAAACTTGCTGTTTAGAACATCGACTCCAGCAAAAGGCGAAGACCAGTTACAATAGCTTATATCGTTATTAGTTGCTGCATAAGATATTCCTATTTCATTGTATATACCATTGACCAAATCCCATGTAGCAAAGCCATTCTGATTTGTAACCCCCGATCGATTACCTAAATATTTATATTGTCCTGCCTTAGCACGCACAGTGCTATCAGACACCCCTCCTGGAGTTGCCCATCCATAAATATACTCTTCCGCACCTTTTCTATTTAGCTCGGGCAAATCAAGATTACCTATTAAATCATCTTTGCTTCCGCCTATCTCCGAATCATAATCATCATATGGGGGAACAGGATGAGTACGAGAATGCGATATTGGTTCAATGTAGCCCGCATCAATTTTTGATTGCAAATCACTCCAAGCCTGAGAAGACATCTGTCTCTGTCCCGTTATAACGGCAGGACTAAACCAAATTTTTCTGCTGGTCAGCGCGTCGGACACAGTTTTAAATGATTCGTTCCATGCAGTACTCCAGTCATCTCCTGTCACCACCACAGCCGCATCTCTATTATCATAATACTCGTCAATCTGTTGATAAACTCCTATTTGTGCATCACCGTCATCCACAACTTTCAAATAAATATCATTCGAATCAGCATCAAAAGCCACGGAAACATAAACCTTGTTGTTAAGATAATCAAATCTCACTGCCTCAATGCCATTGAAAAAATCAGTTGATAGCTTCTCGGTAATTTGTGTCCAATCTCCGTTTTCAGTAAATTTTTTATAAGCGTGTAAATCGGAAGAATCAGCGGGGATATTGAATTCGTAAGTGACAGGATATGAAAGTCCGTAATCGTCGTGGTTAGTTTGAGAAGTGCTGAATTTGAAATAGGGAGCAGTTGACGAAACAGGGATAGTTGGCACCTTTGTCCAAACGGTAGCAGTCTTCGCATCATCATCCCACGACTCTATCCAATAAGGAATCTCTGTAACCTTGTCCGAATCGGTAATACGAAGATCAGCACCGCCCGGAAGGACTTTGTCAAAATCAATATAATTAGGAGCTGTCGGATCGGTGCCTTGCAAAGTTATCTCAGTTTGATAATCAGTCAAAGTTTCCGTATTATTATCAATCATAACCGGAGTACGATAATCCCAGCCTGTTAGCCAGTCGGAATTACTTGCCTTTGCCTCTTGTGTCGGCACAAACAAAAAATCCCCACCCACAAGTTGGAACAACAAAACAAAAATCAACAAAGAAGAAGTCAGTTTTTCGTAAAATGATTTTTTGAGGTGGATTTTTGGGATTGAGATTTCATCGCCCCCCCCCCGCTGGCAATCTTTTTATACGCACAATAGAATCGACAGTATTGATCTTGGACATAATTGATGTTTTATTTTTTTAAGATGGTAAATACTTGTTTAGATTATATACCTTTTTAAAATAATGGGCAAATTGTGAATGTTATTGCGAGTGTAGCGAAGCAAAACGCGACAATCTCGAACCTATGCGGAACCGAGGACGGACCTTTTAAATGCTTAAGGTCAGGCCTCTTCGCGCGTCGCATTGAGGTCTGTCCTTTCAGATGTTTAAAGGTCAGACCTCGTGTATTTTGGATTTATGAAGAAACGTTTTGCGCGCGTGGTTCACGACCTTTCAGTCGTGGTCCAAGATACAAAATACAAAAAATGTCAGTAATAAAAAACCGAGGACGGACCTTTTGGATGCTTAAGGTCTGACCTCTTCGCGCGTCGCATTGAGGTCTGTCCTTTCAGATGTTTAAAGGTCAGACCTCGTGAATTTTGGATTTATAAAGAAACGTTTTGCGCGCGTGGTTCACGACCTTTCAGTCGTGGTCCAAGATACAAAATACAAAAAATGTCAGTAATAAAAAACCGAGGACGGACCTTTTGAATGCTTAAGGTCCGACCTCTTCGCGCGTCGCATTGAGGTCTATCCTTTCAGATGTTTAAAGGTCAGACCTCGTGTATTTTGGATTTATAAAGAAACGTTTTGCGCGCGTAGTTCACAACCTTTCAGTCGTGGTCCAAGATACAAAATACAAAAAATGTCAGTAATAAAAAACCGAAGACGGACCTTTTAAACATCTGAAAGGTCTGACCTCAGGGGCACAACCTCAACACAAAAAAACCGCCCTTTCTGCAAGGACAGCCTCTTTTCTTATATTATCCCAATTTTTTCTTCAATAATTCCTCTGCCATATTCGGGTTGGCCTGGCCCTTGCTTTCCCTCATCACCTGACCAATCAGAAACTTCAAGGCATTTTCCTTCCCGCCTTTATAGTCATCTACAGATTTTTGATTGCTCACAATAACCGCATCTACGATTTTTCCAATCTCATCTCCATCAGTCATCTGCCCTAAACCCTTGGCGTCCAAAATGTCTGATGGATCTCCACCGGTATCAAACATCTCCTTAAGAAGCGCCTGCGCACCGGAAGAAGAGACCTTGCCTTCATAGATAAGCGTAATAAATTCCGCAAAATTCTCTTTAGAAATCTTACAATTGCAAACCGTTGTTCCACTCACATACAAAAGTCTTTGCATCTCAGTCAGGATATAATTTGCCGACAATTTAGTCAATTTCAGAATCGCACCGTTATCAATATCCTTCGCCTCTACCCAAGCCTCCAATTCAGAAACAACTTCCTCAAAAGCATTCGACAAATCATAATCTTCTGAAAATATTTTGGCGTTTTCCTCCGTCAGCCCGTATTGATCCATCAATCGGTATTTTTTCTGCATCGGCAACTCCGGAATAGAATTCTTGATCGCCTCAACATCAAACACACCCGCCTCTTTCGTAAGATCCATTGGTGGCAAATCCGGTTCAGGAAAATAGCGATAATCGTGTGCTTCCTCTTTCAAGCGCTGTGAAAAAGTGATTTGTTTGTCCGCATTCCAACCGCGCGTTTCCTGCACGATTTTTCCGCCCTCATTCAAAACTTCCGCCTGCCTTTTCATCTCATATTCAATCGCCCGCTCCACCGCCCGGAAAGAGTTAAGGTTCTTCACCTCCACCTTGGTGCCGAATTCTTCTCGTCCCACTGGTCGCAAACTGATATTCGCTTCACAACGCATATGCCCCTTTTCCATATCCCCGTCCGACACCCCGATTGCGCGAATAATTTGCTGAAGTTGCTTGCAAAAATCTTTGGCATCAGCTGAAGAACGCAAATCCGCCTCCGTTACCAATTCCGCCAGAGGCACGCTGGACCGGTTTAAATCCACAAGAGAATATCCTGCACCAGCCGGATGGACTAGTTTACCAGTATCTTCTTCCATATGAATTCGATTGACACGAATCTTCTTGCCATTCACTTCCAGAAATCCATTCTTACAAAGCGGCAAATCGTATTGCGTCACCTGATAACCCTTTGGCAAATCCGGATAAAAATAGTTTTTTCGATCAAATTTGGAAAAAGTGGCAATCTCACAATTGACCGCCAATCCCGCCCTGATGACACTCTCTATGGCTTTTTTATTAATAGTCGGCAACGTCCCTGGATGCCCCGCACAAATCGGACAAACATTCTTGTTGGGAATAACTTCTTCCGGGTTATTGGCGCAACTACAAAACATTTTTGACGCCGTCTTAATCTCGAAATGAATTTCCATCCCGATCACTACTTCATATTCCATATAGTTAATCCTATCTGATTAAAGTTTTCCAAATCCTTATTATAGTCATAATAGCATTTTTTACCTTCCTTGTCATATCTCCCTCTCTCTGTCTAACTCGCTTATACTTTCCATTACGATGTTGTCATCCTGAACTTGTTTCAAGATCCTCACTATCCAACGTTAAAACCCTATAATATAGTATATAAATAATATAACGAAGATACTGAAATGAATTCAGTATGACAAACAATAAAGTAATACGAACTATGGCAACGAGATTGCCATCCCCGCCTTCGCGAGGATAAATTTGGAATACCTCCTTGCGATGACAAAACCATATCTACAAGACCTTCCTCAATTTAATATGCGCATCTCTGAGCTGCGTCTCATCAACCTCGGCCGGACTATCCATCATCAAATCCTTGCCTTTCCCATCTTTCGGAAAAGCATAAATATCACGGATAGAATCTTCATCATTAAGCACCATAAAGAATCTATCCACTCCGATAGCGCAGCCTCCGTGTGGCGGCGCGCCATATTGAAAAGCCTTAATCATCCCGCCGAATCGCGCTTCCACCGTTTCCTTGCCATATCCGGCAATCTCGAAAGCCTTATACATCGTCTCCGGCTCGTGGTTCCGGATGGCCCCGCTCGTCACTTCGAAACCATTGCAGACCACGTCATATTGATAACCGAAAATCTCTGAAGGCTTCTTATTTTCAAGAGCTTCCAATCCACCTTGCGGCATCGAGAAAGGATTATGCTCGAAATCAATCCTGCCTTTTTCAATTTCTGATTCGGAAAACATCGGAAAATCAACAATCCAACAAAAGGCTGCCTTGGTATTATCTTTGAGCCCCAGTCGCAGTCCGCATTCATTTCGAACCACTCCCAGTGCATCACAAACGATTCTCCATTCATCAGCTCCGAAGAAAATTATATCTCCAACTTTGGCACCCACTGTCTCAACGATTTTTTTAGCAAGCTCATCTCCCAAAAATTTCACAATCGGCGACTGCAATTCTCCCTCTTCTTTCAGCACGATATATGCCAAACCTTTTGCACCTTTCCCCTTGGCAATTTCCGTCAGCTCGTCGATTTCCTTGCGTGAAAACTTCGCTCCGCCCTCGACTTTAAGAGCGTGGACCACCCCACCCTTTGTCGCCATATCAGCAAACACTCCGAAGCCGCAGCCAGAAACCATTTCCGTAATCGGTTCTATTTCCATATCAAAACGAAGATCTGGCTTATCCGATCCATATCTTTCTAGGGCGTCTTTCCAAGAGATTCTTTTGAACCTTCCGTTCTCTTCCAGACCGACCACTTTCTTATCACTGAATTTTTCTACCAACTCCAAAAAGAGCGGCTCCATCACATCAAAAATATCTTCCTGCTCAACGAAGCTCATTTCCATATCCAACTGATAGAACTCTCCGTATGCCCGATCCATTCTAGGATCCTCATCACGGAAACATGGCGCAAGCTGGAAATATTTATCGACTCCGCCCACCATCAACATCTGCTTGAATTGCTGCGGTGCCTGTGGCAGAGCATAGAACTTCCCAGGATAAAGTCGAGAAGGAATCAGAAAATCCCGCGCTCCTTCCGGTGAAGAATTGGCAAGAATCGGAGTCTGGATTTCCACAAAATCTTTTTCCTGAAAATATTTACGCATAGTCTGAAAATATAAATCCTTAGCGCGCAACATCTCCTGCATCTTCTTGCGACGCAAATCAACAAATCGATATTCCAAACGAAGTTCTTCTTTCACGTCTTTCGCCTTATCAACGCCTTCGATTTCCGCAACCTCAAACGGTGGCACCTTGGATCTAGAAAGAATTTCAATTTTTTCCGCTTCAATCTCGATTTCTCCAGTTTCAAGCTTTTCATTTTTCATATCCGCCGGACGCAGCGCAACTTTTCCCTCAACGCGCACCACAAACTCACTACGAATTTCATCCGCCATCTTCCAAGCCTCTTCTGAAATCTTCGGATCAAAAGTCACCTGCGTTAATCCGAACCTATCGCGAAGGTCGATAAAAATCACGCCTCCATGATCGCGCCTGGTATTCACCCATCCGGAAAGAACAACGCTTTTATCCTCATCTTCCTTACGAAGCTCGGCACAATGATGAGTCCTGTATTTTTGCATAAATTTCTATTATTTCTTAGATTTCCAATATATAAAAACTCCACTTTTATTTAATAAGTATCCTACAAAAGACCTATTAAATAAAAATAGAGTTTAGAATTGATTGTTATTGATATCGATAAATTTCACGAGAGATAGATGAATTGATTACTTTCCCATAATAACGCTAGAATGGGGAAAAGTCAACAAAAAACAGCCTTCCGGACCGAAAAATAAAGTGAGAGGGATTACACTATTTTTTTAGTGTAGGTCAGATAAGTGTAATCCCCTTTTTGTATCGCTGGACTGTTTTTTATTTTTTTGCACAAGGAAGAAAAACACCGAGGTAATGAAGATGTTTTTCTCCAGCAACACAGCTACAATTTAGCACTCCTATAATCTTTTCAAGAGGGTCTCCCTGCCCCAACTGCAATTCCCACAACTTATTCTCGTCTTAGATTTATTTGAATTATCGAATAAAGCATTTTGTAATTCAAAGTAAATTTGCTATACTTTAATTTCCTCACAAACTGTCATCCCGAAATTTGCAAAGCAAATGTCCAGAATACCGTCTCTAAACCACTAGCGCATAACTACACAACTAAAATATAATATTAGTCTCGCATAGCCCCGGGATTCTGAATATTTCGTAGTAACGAAATTCCGGAATGACAAAGAAATAAAGAGGGTTATATATTCAGTACCCCCTTACATCCTATCAGGCACGTCAATCCCCAAAAGAGTAAGTCCGTTCTTAAGAACGATTGCCACCGCTTCAGAAAGCGCCAGTCGAGCTTTCATCAAGTCCTTATCCGTCTTAAGGATGGGGTAGGAATTGTAGAAGGTATTGTAATCAGAGGCCAAATTATAGATATAAAGCGCTACAAGATGCGGACTGTTTTCTCTGGCCGCACTTTCCACCGCCTCCGGGTATTTGACGAGATAACGCAAGATATCCTTCTCCGCCCCTTCCCGTAGAAGTTCCAGATGCGGCTTTTGGAAAGTCAGTATCGCTTCCAGTCTATTTTCGTTTTTATATTTTTCATGCAGAGAATTGATGCGCGCGCAAGTATATTGCAGATAAGGCGCACTGTTGCCGTCGAAAGAAAGCATCTTATCCCAATTGAAAACGATATCTGTAAGCCGGTTCTGCGAGAGATCATTGTATTTGATTGCCCCAATCCCCACCGTCCAAGCAATCTTTTTCTTCTCTTTCTGGCTAAGCCCCGGATTTTTTTCATCAATCACCTGCTTTGCCATATCTACCGCTTTAGCAATAAGGTCTTCCAACTTCACCGTGTCCCCTTTTCGCGTGGAAAATTTCTTGCCCGCTTCACCCAGCACCATTCCGAATTTGACGTGCTTTAGCTCCGTATCGGGACAATAGCCCAAGAGCTCCAGCGACTTGAACATCTGCTCTAAATACAGTGCTTGCTCGTTGGAAACGATATAGAGAATCTTATCGGCGTTCCATTTCTCCTTACGATATTTCGCCGTCGCCAAGTCGGTCGTGGCGTAGAGATAAGCGCCATCGGTCTTCTGCACGAGAAACGGTGGCAATCCGAAATTATCCAAATCGATAATCATCGCACCCTCGCTCTTTTTTGCATAACCCTTGTCCGTGGCTTCCCTTACGATGCCGGACAACATTTCGTCGTAGAAACTTTCGCCCAGAGTATAATCGATTTTTACATTCAAAATCTTATAAATCTTGTTTGCATCCTTCAGACTTTCCCGCACCAAAAATTTCCAAATCTTAATATTCTCATCGTCTTTGTTTTGTAGTTTCTTAGTCTCCGTGCGCGCCAATTCATCCAATTCTTTATTAGCTTCTGCTTCTTTATGAAAACGTACATAAAGTTTGGTCATCTCCTCGACCGGATTTTTGGCAACTATTTTCTTATCCCCCCAATATTTGTAAGCATAAATCATCTTACCGAATTGCGTCCCCCAATCACCGATATGGTTATCCCCAATCACCTTATACCCCAAGCTGCCATAAATATTATAAAGTGCCTGCCCGATGATAGTCGAGCGGAGATGTCCCACATGCATCGGTTTGGCGATATTGATAGAAGAATAATCTACAACTACTGTCTTACCCTCTCCCTGTTTGCTCCGACCGAACTTTTCTTTCTTGTCCAATATTTTCTGCGCATTCTCACGCAATTTCTCGTCGCTGATATAAAAATTTATAAAGCCCGGACCGGCCGCTTCCACTTTCCTGAAATACCCCCCGCTCTGCGGATCCTTCAAAATATCCGAAACGATTTCATCGGCAACTTCGCGCGGATTCTTTTCCAGCCTCTTGGCAAGCACCATCGCCACATTCGAGGAATAATCCCCGTTATCCTTCTGCTTCGGATTCTCCACCTCAAAAACAGCATCTTCCAAACTGCCAAATTTCGCCGCTACTACCGCCCGAATTATCCTCTCGATTTCTTGTTTTATCATTAATTTATTTTAATTCTTATGTTCTAAGCCTACCATAAAACCAGGTTTTGCTCAATAAAAAAGGAGCTAGATTCAGTTAGCCCCTAAACAGTGCTATGTATTATCAACGGCTTCACATAAAGCAAAACCAAATAATGAGATAGCAGATATTGCCAATACATCAATGCGCCCCCAGAAAAGTAAATTTATTAATAATGCCGATATTACGGCAATTACCATGTTTCTTTTTTGATTTGTATTCAAACACAAAGCACGACCTCCAAATATTTTTATACGTATTTTTTTCACTCTAATCTAAAACAAAAAACTGTCAATAATAAAATAATAAAACAAAAAAGCATTTCCTTCTCAGAAAATCATCTTTTTAAAATCCATGCTAAAATAGACAAAACTCAAAGAATCTTAGCCAGACAGAAAACCAGCTAACTTATATAAAGTTAGCCAAAACAAAATTACTGAAAGTTTTTCTTTCGTTATTATTATTGCTAACATTTTTAATGTTAACAATGATTTTTCTGTTTTTCCTTAATACTGGCTTCATTCTTTTCGTTTAACACCTCTCTTGATTACGACTCACCGGAAGTGGCCTCTCAATAACCCTCCATCTATTTCCTTTAGTGATAGGAGTTCTTTTCGGTGCCACTGCTTCAGCTTTTTTCCTAAGATCTCTTTCTCTTTCT
Source organism: Minisyncoccota bacterium (assembly GCA_028690055.1). Lineage (GTDB taxonomy): Bacteria > Patescibacteriota > Minisyncoccia > JAHIHE01 > JAGLIN01 > STD2-77. Next base: position 15,315 of record JAQVBZ010000024.1, read on the forward strand.
TCGGGACTAAGCTGACTAAGCCTATAAGCTTCATCCATTTCTTGATCCTCTCTCTTGCTTCTCTGCCTCCCATTTTCCACTGGAAGAGAGCCTAGCTCTGGTATTCGTATCATACGAATAAATATTAATACCAAAAAATTATCTTGTCAAACGCAACAAAAAACCGCTGACCTAAATCCGCGGTTTTGTCTGTGGGACGTACAGGGCTCGAACCTGTGACCATCAGCTTAAAAGGCTGCTGCTCTACCAACTGAGCTAACGTCCCAAAAGGTTTGACTGCACTTTAAATATTGGCAGTCAAAACACTTACTCTTTATATCACGGCACAAATAAATTGGCAAGACCTTTTAACGAAAAATCACTCCTTCCCTTTGCCAAAACCTTCAAAAGCTCTCAGAATCTCGAGTGGAACCGCAAAGATTACCGTATTGGACTGATCCGAACTAAGATCATTAATAGACTGCAAAGTTCGAAGATGAAGAGCCCCGGGAGCGCTGGCAAGCATAGTAGCCGCTTTTGACATATTTTCTGCCGCAATAACTTCTCCTTCCGCTTTGATGATAACCGCTCGCTTTTCCCTTTCCGCTTCCGCCTGCTTGGCGATGGTCCTTTTCATATCCTCGGGAAGCTCAATGTGTTTTAAATCGACTGACACAATTTTAATTCCCCACGGATCGGTCGCCTTGTCGACGATTTCTTGGATGCGGTCAGAAATAACATCTCTCTTTGAAAGGAGTTCATCCAAGGTCACCTCTCCGACAACATCACGCATCGTTGTTTGCGCCAATTGAGAGACTGCGTAATTGAAATTTTCCACCTTTAAGATAGCGATGTCTGCCGCCTGAACTTTGTAATACAAAACAGCATTAACATTCACAGAAACGTTATCCTTAGTAATCGCATCCTGATCAGGCACATCAACCGCTTTGACCCGGATGTCCACTTTCTGATAAGACTGGAGAATCGGAATTATCAATCGCCACCCCGGTTCCATAATGCCGCTGTATTTGCCCAGACTGAATCGCACCCCGCGTTCATACTCGTTTATCTGTTTGATACTCACCAGCAAGAGAACAACGAGCCAGGGAGAGAAGACAACAATGAATTCCACGATACTCATATTTTTAATTTAAAGATTAGCAGTCGAAACATAGTTCCGACAAAAAACGAAGCGATCATTCTTTCTTTTTGAGTTTACTGTAATCCAGGCGAGCACTACCAGCCATAATCGGGTCGTAACCCGCTTTCACTTCTGCCCCATCCTTATATCCATCACCGTCCGTATCGGGATTATTTACATCACTGCCGTAAACTTTCTCCTGTTCATCGGTAAGTCCGTCAGCATCCGTATCCACTGTAGATGAAGAATCTGCAGAGACTGCTGTATCCGCACCAACCCCCTGTAATTTATTCGCGATTTCCGCAAAGTCTTTGGCTCCTTCCGGTTCGCGCACCTTAGCGGAGTCAAATCCGGATAAAGTATAATCAATATCGAATTTCACACCGCCATCTTCCGTACCACCCTCTTTGGTATATGACCCGCCATAAACCTCTTCCAGCTTGTCATAGAACCCTTGGATAGCATCGCCGTCAAAAGATCCTTTGATCCGGAAACGATGAATAAGATTATCATTCTTCCCCACCCAGATTTCTATACCGACGTTTTGCATCACATAATCCATCATCTTTTTAAATTTGTCAGCTTCCTGAGCATTATTCTGCAGTTCTTGCAAAATTTTCATCGTCTCGTCGCTTGTTTTATCATTTGCATTGTTTGCCGCAAGAACCGACACGAATTCGATACCCCCCTGCGTATTCAATCCGACTCGGTAATGAATCGTTTCTATTTCGCCTATCGGTTCATCACCCATATTTTGCGGAGATGTCAGCAAATTGTGATTGAAAGCTTCATCGAATTTCCCCACGCTTTCCACATCAAGGATATTCAGGTTGTTCGGCAAAAAAGCATAATCCTGCACTTCCGTGTATAGGCTTTTATAGTCCGCGTCAGAAACAGAATACCAGTTATCAATGAAGCCTTTCAGATTATTCTCCAATATTGCAGCCTTGGAAGCCCTATCGGTACCGGCAATTAAAATATTGTCCAACTTGAGATATTTATTACCGCCGATGGTCACCGATTCCAAGCCGATACTCGTTTCCTTCTGATTATCCCCCGCATTCCTCACGGTGTCATACACAAGAGAAGAATAAACCGACGCATCTCCCCCCGCACCTTTTTCTACCACCCCCTTATAAATAATTTGGTAGTCCATACTGTAATCGTTCCCACCAGACTTGAGCGTCCGCCCGAAGCTCATAGTGCCGTCGTAAGAATATGATTGCACTTTTTGCATCGCCTGCATAGTGGCATTGATTATCGGACTCGTAACCTCTACGGAAGGGGCGGGATCCTCTTTTTTATTCAAGAAATAAAAAGCTCCGACGGCAACTATAATCACTAAGGCTATAAAGGCAACGTTTTTCTTATCGGTCAGCAAAGCCTTCAAATCGACCCCTCTCTTTCTCTCAACGAGAAAGTCATTCTCCGATTTCTCTTCCTCCTCATCCGGCGAAAAAGAAGGGGGACGCCCGTTTACACCCTGCCCGGCAAAATCTTCATATTTATCGGCCGCCATGTCTGTCTGCTTTTCCATATCCGACAGATCTTTCGACCGCCCTACGATTCCTTCGCCTGAGTCGGCCAAAATGTTTTTTTCTTCGTTTTCCATAGTGATTATATTAGTTATTTTTCTTTATTGAGCTGACTCTGACAGAGAATCATAAAGTTTTTCGTAATCCAGCTTAGTTTCACCGGCTACGATTGGATCAAAACCTTTGTCAATTTCCGCCCCGTCATTGTATCCATCGCCATCTGTATCAGGTCTATTCGCATCACTTCCAAAAATCTCTTCTTGCTTATCGCTCAACCCGTCTCCGTCCGTATCAGGATTCTTAGCTGAAATACCGCTCATTGCCTGTACCTGGAAGAGTTCTATTATTTTCTGCAAATCCTTAGCGTCCTCCGGTTTTTGGACTGAGGTATTATTAAAATTTGAAAAGGTATAATCAAGGGCGAAATTCAGAACCCGGTCCGTAGCTTCTCTGTCATCAGGAATATATCCTCCTTCGTTTATAGAATCATATTTGTCTCTCAAGACTTCCATAGAAAATTCATCGAAATCCCCATCTATTTTAATGCGGTAAACAAAATTGTTATCCTTGCCGATCCAAATCTCAGCATTGATCTTATCTAAAATCATATCCGAGAATTCTTTGGTTTTGTCCGCCTTATCCGAGTTCTCACGAACCTCTTTTTTAAAGGCGTTCTTTTCCTCTTCTCCTCTGATATCCACCTCCAGCAACTCTAGAATCAAATCATACCCGGCTGCTTCGTCCAATTTCATCCTGTAGTGATAAGTATCTGTCTCGCCCACTTTATCATCACCCAAATCACTGTCGAATTTCAAAAAATCATCGCTACTGATCAGTCCGCTGATTTTGAAGATGTTGTCCGGAGAAAATTTACTGTCAAACGGAGATATATTACCGGGAATACCTCCCAAAAATTCCTCCGTACCCTTTTGCGAGATAAAACACCAGTTATGCTTTACCACATTCCAAAATCTGTTTACCATCGACATTTCCTCTTCACCTACCACACCCTCGAGATGAACCTTGTCAGGCTTGAGATAGAGTGTCCCGTCAAAATAAGTCATCTCCGTCGTCAACACAGTGTTTTCCTTCAAAATATCATTAGTACCCATAGAATATCCTTTATTCCGCTCTATAACCGCCGCAGAATACAAAGCCGGAGACCTCCAATCGCTGACGTCAACCACCCCCTTGCCCATCATACTGTAGCTACGGCTCTCCTCTTTTTCATAACCATTTATTGAAGCATCTTCCTTGTCATCAAAACTGAATTCCATTTTCCCGTCAAAATCAAAACCCTTGGCGCCGTTCATCGTTTTTCTGGAAGCTTTGATGATTACGTCACGAGAATCTTCTTGGCTAGTGTTGTCAACAATCTGTGATTCCGGTTTTTGACAGGACAAATAAGCTACGCAAGCGACCGAAAGGACGACGATGTGAAAAAACACGATCAAAGCCCATCTCCCATGTATTACCATGAAAGATTTTGGTTTTTCTTCCGGTGCCAATAAGAAGTTACTCTCCACAGCCATTGCAGTATCTGGCTCAGAAGAAATCGCCGACATTGTCTCGGGTAAATTTTCGTTTGTTTCAGAGGCTTTTTCTTTTTCCTCTTCCGCACCCGACAGCTCTTCGGGCTTCACCTCGTCTTTTGTGTCGGAATCAGGAGAGAGGGTTTCCTCTTCTTCATTTTTCATGATGCTTTTTTTATTTTTCCTTGATTAACAATATCGCGAAAAATGGAGAAATCATCCAGAAAAGTTGCGCCACGTTATCAACAAAAACCGTTTTCAAAAATATGGAGAGATTTCTGGCATCCACTGCCGGCAAAAAAGATATGATAATACTGATAATAAAACCTATTTGTAAAAAACTCACTACTAACGTCTGAAACCATGCTTTCTTGGTGCTATGTCTATGGATGAATGTAAAATCCGAATGGGAAAATATCCAAGATAATACAAGAATCCCCACCAGGAATAAGGCGGTCTTGTTGGTAAAATTCTCTTCCAGATGCAACCCGGTGGCTGACTTGATCAAAGACAGTTTTTCAATCAGCGCCAAAGAAACATAGCTGCAGAGTAGGACCAGGAATGCCCGGTCCTTGCCATAACGGAATAAATAAAAGTAGATTCCGACCACAAAAGTTAAAAGTACTAAAAGGTCCCAGCTCGGATTTGTCAAGCTTATGCTGCTAACAATTTTGTCGAAATCCATTTTTTATTTTTACTTTTTATTTCTTTATTATTATAGCACAAAACGTTTTTTCTACAAACCTTCCTTCTGTAATTCTTCTAGCAAACTCCTCTGTTTTCGGGAAATTTTTTCCGGCGTCTTTATCTGTACGGTAAGATACATATCACCCGCGCCACGTCCCTGCAAATGAGGGAATCCACCTCCGCCGATCTTAATGATTTTCCCAGACTGGATGCCGGAAGGTATTTTGAGCTTAATCTTACCTTTGAGTGTTGGAATTGTAGTACTATCGCCCAAAGCTGCCTGAGAAAAACTAATGTCCAGTTTATAGACAAGGTCATCGCCGCGTCTTTCAAAAAGGGGGTGTTTCTTCAGATGCGCCGTCACATAAAGATCTCCCGCTATTGATTTACCGCTGCCAGAACGAAAACCGGCCTCTCCCGCTCCGGAAATCCGGATAGTCTGGCCTTCCGCAATGCCGGCTGGAACTTTTACGTTAATGACTTTCTCTTCCTTGACTCTGCCATCGCCGCCGCATTTGGAGCATCTTTTTTCCGGTCTTTCTCCCAAACCTTTACAGTCGGGGCAGATTTCATTCTGCGCAAAAACACCGAACATCGTCCGCTTCTGTTTCTGTACATATCCCGCACCGGAGCAAGTCTTGCACTTTTCCATTTTGCTTCCCGTTTCGGCTCCGGTACCAGAGCATTTGGAACAGACAACGGATAGATATAGCTTTATTTCCTTCTCTACTCCCTCCAACGCTTCTTCCAACGTCAATTCGATATCGATTGCCACATCTTTGCCTTTTTCCTGACGAGCTTGGCTGGTCCGTCCTCCTCCGCCAAAAATATCCCCAAAAAGATCTCCCAAATCGCCTTCGAAATTAAAACCATTAGCACCGTTGCCTCCGCCAAAACCGGAAAAATCGAATCCGCCAAAACCGCCCGCACCCTGACCTGGATTCGCACCGTCGAAAGTCGAACCGAACTGGTCATATTGCCCGCGCTTCTGCTTATCGGAAAGTACTTGATACGCCTCATTGATTTCCTTGAATTTTGCCTCATCGCCGCCCTTCTTGTCGGGATGATGCTGGTGCGCCAATTTACGGTAAGCCTTCTTGATTTCATCATCGCCAGCACCTTTTTCCACGCCCAAAATTTCATAATAATTCTTTGCCATTTCTTGTGATATCTAAAATATTAATATATCCAAACTATACATGATTCTAACACCTTCCGGATATATTATCAAGCCGAATCGCCCTATTGACGAATTGAAGCGATAGCTATATCTTATGCCTATGCAGACGACAGTAATAAGAGAAAAGGTAGATAAGACCATTGAAGAGACAAGGGCACTGCAAGAAAAAGCGAAACGCCTACGGGAAGTGTTCCGCAAAATCGACATAGGGGACAGAGTAAAAATCATCTGGATTCTGGATAATCTCAAATTCGAGAACCAGTTTGCCAAAGAGAAGATGAGAGGGTGGCTTGAAGGCCGGGAAAGTATCATCAAGTACGGCAAAACAACAGCGGAAATACCGACATATCCGGTAAGAAAAACAAGCAAAAAAAGTAAATGGAAGCCGGAGAAATTTTCCCTCAGAGGAGAAGTGAGAGGGAAAGTCGGAAAGAACCTTTGGAAGGTCGAAGTGTCAATCGGCGCGAAAGACTGCACGGGAATCTTCTCTGGAAAAGAGTTTGTATTCATCGAACATTCACATCAATAGGACCGAAAAAAAATACGACCCTGTTTTTTCTCGACTCACTTCCCCATTCGAAATACAAAAAATCCGTTGACAACTCCACGCAAACGCGATAACCTTTTATCGTAGCACCTTAAGTCCTTTGTGCTTACAAAATAAAAGAGGGTTAAAATGCTTGACAAAAAAATAGAAACGGGACATATCGTAATATATGGTGGGAGACTATATTACGTAAAGAGCCAATCCGGACACCCCAGAGACAAACAGTGGCTACTAAAAGACATAAAGGATCCAGCGAATGTCGTAATAGCCGGATGCAAAGAATTCGAGCTTGCTCAAATCCCAATCGGTGATATATTGATAACGGGCAAGGTCTATAAAGAACTTTCAGTTAAGCCGAAAGAGATTCATGGCCCACGGCTCACATGCTTGAATTAAAGAACCACAAAGGTTCCTTTTTTTATTCGTGTTTTTAGGCTCCCCGTCAACAAGTGTGATAGTTCATAATCCAAATCAGCGGTAAGAAAGCTAATGTAATCTTGGCGATATAGTTATTGATATTCCTAAATCCGAATGAAACCCTCTTAATCATCTTGATTTT
>JAQVBZ010000025.1 GCA_028690055.1 Minisyncoccota bacterium
TAATCAAGCAGTACATCGAAAAGAACAAACAGGAAGAGAAACAGGAATACTTAGGTAAATGGAATGACGGGAAGGACGAAGTCCGTTAACCTTCAATTCCACCGACAAGGTCGGTGTGTAGTTTAATAAAAGTTCAAAAAATTTGCAATTATCAGCACGGTTCCCGCCCCCAAGAGACACCCCGTCATCTTTCCTACGGCAGAATTCAGCATCGTCCGCTCTTCGGCTATGAGTTTCTCTCTCAACTTCTCCGCCCAGTGTCCTTCGGAGATGCCTGCAAGGCCATCTGCGATGGTATTTCCGACCACGCCACAGATGATAGCCCCCGTTACGCCGGCGAAATGTCCACCGAATATGGCCGATATTGCCATGATGCTGTTATCAGTGAGACCGAAAAAAATGTCCGGTTGCATAGATTTCCAATGTACTCCGAAAGGAAGAAGAGACGCCAGGCACAGAAATGCCAAAGCTATCAGGACAAAGCCTATAAGGCTTGAATCTTCTACGAAAAATGCGCTGACAAAACCGATGATGATGCACAGGGTCAAGATATTCAGGATTGCTAGAAATGATTTGCGACGCATAAGTTTTTTTGTATAATTTTTTTTAAAAAGCTACGATTGCTATTTATGGCAGTTATCTATGATATTTATCTAAAAATATATTTGCTTTGATTTCTTCAATTTCCTCCGACTTTTCCAAAAGCTCGCTTTTGTGCAGTTCTTAGAACATCGGAATAGCTTTGCAATCCTGACATCTTCCCGATTGCAACTGTTCGGTAGTTTACGCTCCTAATTATAAGGAGTTTGCTGTGTTTAGTATAACGAATTCGTTAGAGTTTTAATATACTGGCTATTATCAGCACGGTTCCCGCCCCCAAAAGACAACCCGTCATCTTTCCTACGGAAGAGCTCAGTATAGATCTCTCTTCGGCTATGAGTTTCTCTCTCAACTTCTCCGCCCAATGCCCTTCAAAGATACCCGCTAGACCATCCGTGATGGCATTTCCGACCACACCACCGATGATGACTCCCGTTACTCCGGCGAAATGTCCACCGAATATGGCCAAAATAGCTAAGATGCCGTTATCAATAAGGCCGAAAAAAATGTCCGGTTGCATAGATTTCCAATGTACTCCGAAAGGAAGAAGAGACGCCAGGCACAGAAATGCCAAAGCTATCAGGACAAAGCCTATAAGGCTTGAATCTTCTACGAAAAATGCGCTGACAAAACCGATGATGATGCACAGGGTCAAGATATTCAGGATTGCTAGAAATGATTTGCGACGCATAAGTTTTTTTGTATAATTTTTTTTAAAAAGCTACGATTGCTATTTATGGCAGTTATCTATGATATTTATCTAAAAATATATTTGCTTTGATTTCTTCAATTTCCTCCGACTTTTCCAAAAGCTCGCTTTTGTGCAGCTTGTAGAGCATCGGAATCACTCCGCAACTCTGACATTTGCCCCAATTGCACCCGCCGTCATTTTTTCGGTTCAGCTTCTTGCACATAGAAACCTCCCGATCGAAAATATCTTTACCGATAGCTGCTTTGTGCATATTCAGTTTAGTTAAAATTATGAAGATTGACAAATATTATTTATACGTCACCTGCTATCAGCAAGCATATCACTCCGCCGCATTCTGTATTTGTGACTTCCGTAGAGAAGTCGATTTATCGCGTCTTTACAAAATGCGCCTTTTATTCTTCGAAAATCTTGTTCAAATCGCCTCTTAGGATTACCGGTCGAAAAGCCCTCAACTCATCACTGTAAATCATCTCTGGAATATCATTTATGAAATACAGCCTTTTGTCCATTACATGAGCAAACCCTGCTTCGAGAAAAGAATTCCCTCCGATATAATTCTTAATGCCTTTTTTATCATAGTTAGTGACGACAACCGCATCGGCAGCTTTTATCTCCAAAAAATATTCCTGGATAAGGTTACCTTCTATTTTCTTTTGTGTGGATTCGGTGCTTGTCTCTGGAGCAAATTCTCAGCTTACAAACTTTTCAGCATTATATGGGACCATTACCGAATGTCCCCTCTCTTCCAAAAATGTCTTGATTTCCAACATTTCTTTTGCAAATGTCATCGAACCGCAAATTACAAATCTCATATTTTTTTATTAACCTGATGATTATATGACTTCTTCTATGAGACGCTTGGTGACTTCTTTTGGCAGTCCCATAACGCTGTCTCTCGCGCCTTCGACGCGTTGAACATGGCCTTCCCATCTTTCGCCATCAATAGAAAAGCCTCCAGCCAGACAAAAGACTTCTCCGTCGGCTATTATATCAGAAATCTCATTTTCTGAAAAAGGACTGAAATAGATTTTGGCTATATCGACTTCAATCCGAGTCTCGCCCGTTGCGAGATTTGATACGGCAACCGCGGTTACCGTTTCGACCGGAGAAGAACCGTAGCTTTTCAAAAATCTTCTCGCCTCCTCTTCGTTTTCCGGCTTCTCTCTGATTTCCTTCTCCCAAACGACAACCTGATCGGAAGTAATCAGAATTGCCTCCTCGAAGATATTCGGCTTGATCGCATCCGCCTTGGCCTTCGCCAGTGCCGCCACCAATTCTTTCGGGTCTTTAAATCTAATCGCTTTCTCATCAATACCCGAAACCATCACCTCAAAATCAAAACCCATTTCCTCGAGAATTTTCTTTCGATAGATTGATTGTGAGCCTAGGATTATTTTCATAGTCGCGGATTATTGATTATCTTTTCTATTCTCCTTCCATTTCTGATCGGTTTTCTTCCGGTCCACAAACCATTCGTCTCCGGCATCGAACCACCACGAGTCGGGATGTTTCTTTATCAACATCTTGCCCAATTTTTTCCCCGGCGTGGTTTTCAGTCTTTTTGCCGCGATGTCAATCCAGGCTTTCGCCTTGCAATTCCCTTTCATCTCTTCGGCACGAAGCGTGGCTATCCATTCCAACTGATCGGCGTCTCTCACTAATTTCGCTTCCAAGGTTTCTGATTTGTCTTCTTCTTCGAATAAATCAAAAATCTCTTTACCGAAAGGAACCGAGTTGGAAATGTCCTTCACCGCTTCCATCTCTGCCAGACGGCCATAGCGCTGATGGACATAATTGTGATCGGATGTGCGTCCTTCGCCGATATCATGGAAAAGCGCCATTAACATCACTTTGTGCTCATCCGCTTCAGGCACAAGCTTCGCTAGAGCGTAAGCAATCATAGCTGTGTGAAAAAGATGCTCAGCCACCGATTGTTCACCGCTTCCCAGAAACCAAAAACCGGAGCGCGGAGTCTGGCTGTGTATAGATGTCTCATATACGAAATCAGCTACCTGTTCGTAAATATCTTTTTTGGCTTTCGGCATATTATCTTGTTAATATTATTTCCCACAACACTTCTTATATTTCTTTCCTGATCCGCACGGGCACAAATCATTACGACCGTGTTTGTCGGTGTTTACTTCGGGCTTGCTCGCTTCCGATTCATCGACGCTACCACCGCTTTCCTGGACTTTTTTGTTTTCCATCGGAGACTCGATTTTGCGCGCTACTCGAATTTTGAAGAGAGAGGTTACCACATTTTCCTCAATAGCTTTGATAAGGTCGTGATACATACGGTAAGCTTCTTTCTTGTATTCTACGAGCGGATCTCTCTGCCCGTATCCACGCAGTCCGATGCCGTCCCGCAGGCAGTCCATTGAGGTCAGGTGTTCCATCCAGAGCACGTCGATACTGCGCAGCAGCACCATCTTTTCGATTTGACGCGCCGTTTCGTATCCCATACCTTCTTCTTTCTCGTTGTAATCTTTGCAGATTGCGCCATAAAGCAGATCCACAACTTCACCTTTCGCCATTTCATCAGGTTTGTCGGATTCGATGATCTCCTCGATTGCGTTCTTGATAGATTCTTCTATCGGGGCAATCTTGTTTGCTGCTTCCCACATTCCCTTTACATCCCAATTACCGCGCGTATCCGCACTACGTACCGACACGATATCCTGGGTCTGTTTTTCCAGCATGTCCAGCACCTTGTCTTTCAATTTGAGAAGTTCAGAAAAATTTTCTTTTGTCACCGGCAGTTGGTCGTTATTTTCCTCGATCCGTTTGGTGGCATTCAAGATGTCTCGTCTTCTTTTGTATATCGATTCTCGCTGCCTGTTCATCACGTCATCGTAATCGAGAATGTGTTTTCTAAGATCGAAGTTGAAGCCCTCGATTTTTTTCTGTGCTGCTTCAAGCTGTTTGGAAATGAAAGAATTCTCAATCGGCATATCTTCCGCAATCCCAAAAGTATCCATTACGGATTTCATTTTTTCCGAACCGAACACTCGCATCAAGTGATCTTCTGTGGAAACGTAAAATTGTGTCTCGCCCGGTTCACCTTGTCGCCCACTACGCCCACGGAGCTGATTGTCGATACGGCGCGCTTCGTGTCTTTCTGTTCCTAAAATACACAGTCCGCCCAGTTCCTCTACTCCCTCGCCCAGTTTGATGTCGGTTCCACGTCCTGCCATATTGGTTGCGATAGTCACCGCGTTTTTCTGTCCTGCATTAGCTACGATGAGCGCTTCCTTTTCGTGGAATTTAGCGTTCAAAACTTCATGGGGAACACCTTCCCTTTTGAGAAGCTCGCTGATTGCTTCGGATTTTTCAATGGAAATAGTTCCTACCAGTACCGGCTGTCCTTTTTTGTTGCGCTCTTTGATCTCACGAACAAGCGCCATAAATTTGCCTTTTTCGGTTTTGTATATCGAGTCGCTTCGATCGGTGCGTTTTATATCTTTGTTGGTCGGAATCACCAGAACCTCCAGCTTGTATACCTTCCCGAATTCTTCGGAAGAGGTGGCCGCTGTTCCTGTCATACCTGCAAGTTTCTTGTAGAGCCTGAAATAGTTCTGGAAAGTGATGGTAGCGAGCGTTCTGCTCTCTTTTTGTATCTTCACTTTTTCTTTCGCTTCGATGGCCTGATGCAGCCCCTCGCTGAACCTTCTGCCCGGCATCGCGCGTCCGGTAAACTCATCGATGATAATGACCTCATCGTCTTTGACCATATAGTCCTTGTCGCGTTTGAAAAGGATTTCCGCTTTAAGCGCTTGCTCCAAATGGTGTACGAGTGTGATACCACCTTCGTCGTAAATATTTTTCATACCCAGTAGCGCCTCCACTTTATCGATCCCCTCTTCGGTGAGGCTGACGGCGTTCATTTTTTCGTCGACGGTGTAGTCGGCTTCTTTTTGCAGTCTCGGCACCAGGCGCGAGAAACTGTCATACATGTTGTCCGAGTCCATGTCCGGCGCGGAGATGATAAGAGGCGTCCTTGCCTCATCGATGAGGATGCTGTCGATTTCGTCCACCACCGCGAAGTTGAGTTCTCGTTGAGACAACTGTCTGTTCTGTACGGCCATATTGTCGCGCAAATAATCGAAGCCGAATTCGTTGTTGGTTCCGTAAGTTATATCCGCGGCGTAAGCTTCCTTGCGGGAAATCTCGCGCAAATTCTGCATCTCGATAGTGACTTCCTGTCCATCCGGCGCAGTTTGCGGCTCAAAAAGAAAAGAGTGATCGTGCTGGATTGAAGCCACGCTCAGACCCAGAAAATTATAAATCGGACCCATCCAGTTGGCATCACGTTTTGCCAGGTAATCGTTTACTGTCACGATATGTACGCCATCTCCGGTGAGCGCGTTCAAATAGACCGGCAAGGTGGAGACCAGCGTCTTTCCTTCTCCGGTTTTCATTTCTGCAATCTGCCCTTTATGCAAGACAATGCCTCCGATGAGCTGGACGTCGTAATGTCTTTGTCCCAGCACTCGGCTTGATGTTTCGCGCACCGTGGCGAAAGCTTCCGGCAGAATAGCGTCCAAATCTTCCCCTTTTTTCAGCCGTGCTTTCAGGATACCGGTTTGTCCCTTCAACTCCTCGTCGGTCATTTTCTTATACTTCTCTTCCAACGCGTTGATCCTATCGACAGTCGGCTGCATTTTTTTGACCTCTTTTTCGTTCGGATCTCCGAAAATCTTATCTAAAATTGACATAAGCTTAAACTTAAAATTATTTACCCATTCTAACAAAGGAAAGAAGCGAAATCAAGTTTCGCCCCCTCGCAAAAAGATTAGCAAATTTTTACTTTCCGCGCAATTTACGGAATTCATCTTTCGCCCAAGCCAGTGGCGAGATGCGCTTCAAATCTTTGATGATCTTGCGTCCCTTGCGGAATTTGTCTGTTTTCTCGGTTTTGTATTCGTTGATCATGATTTTGAGCTCATCTTTCACATCGTCGATGGCCTTGTAAATATCATCGCTTTCCACTACCGATCGGAACATTTTCTTGGGAAGTTGCAGGTTCACTTCCGCTTTATAGATATCTCCCTGCTGATGATGCTGCGTTGTTTTGGCGAGCTCAATGCGTGCCACAACTCGGTTGCCGTTCAAATCTATCTCTTCCAAAAACTTCTTGAGTCCGCCAATCTTCTCCTGCGCGTATTCTTTCAAGTCGTTATGGAGTTCCAGATTCGTTCCTTTGATTATAATATTCATGGCTTTTCAAGTTAATGATTATCTTACTTTATAATATCACAAATAGGGTTTTTGTCGAATAAATTTCACGAAAAAAAGAGGAGGATTATTCTACCTCCTCGGACCGGATAATGCTACCACAATAAACGCATCTTTGTTCGATTTTCTTCAAACCGAACCTGGTTTCGATGACCGTATGTGCGCATTCGCTACCTCCCAAAGGAGAATCGTCTGCTGTATGCTGTTGTGATATTTTACCACCTCCCCCCCAAGATTATTAATTATAATTATACCTAAAATACGGTTAATTTGCAAAGAGTTGACACTTGGCTTGTGTTCCCCCTTTTTTCTTAAAAAGTGTCATTTTCTCTTTTCTTCAAATTTTAGAAATAGCGAATAGAAGCCCGCAACGAATATTACAGCTCCTGCAAGCATAAAAGTTTTTTGATATCCCCAAGAAGAAACGGCAATGCCCCCAAGGAGTCCTCCGAGGGCCGGACCGAGCGTGGTCATTATCGAATCGATGGTTGATGCCTCCTCTTTGTATTTTTTCAGCTTTTTGGCAAAGAACGCGCTTTTGCCGCTACCGAGTGCCAATGCGCCCATTGAATCCAGAATGTTCAAGATAAAAATCGCCCCCACGGATAAAACGGAAGAGGCTCCGAGAAGAAAGGAGACGGCTCCTTCCACGACCATTCCCCCGCTTGCGATACGTCCTTTGCGTATTCTGTCCATCAACTTTATGACCAAAATCGAAAACGGGACGTATACGAAAGAAAGCAGGGACATAAATCTGATAATTTCCTCTTGTGAAAAAGAGAGGTCTTCGAGAAGCAGAACAAAAAAAGCACGGTAAATTCCGCCCAAAATCAGAGCGCCAAAGATAAAAAATAGCATCGTCAAGACATTTTTTCTAGCGTTTAAGATGAGGAAAACTTCTTTATACTTTTTCAGCTGGCTTATATTTTCCTCGGGGGTAAGTTTCTTTGTTTCTCTGGAACTTATAACATCTGCATTATTTCTCAACTTAAAATAAGCATATATCGCATTTAAAAATTGGATCAAAACGCTCGCAAAAAAAACTCCCGAAAAGCCGAATTTCCAAATTATCAGTCCTCCTGCAGCCGGAGCGATGGCCGTGGCATAACTTGGCATCGAGTAGAACCAACCGAAACTGCTCGTGTGGTTTTCAGTTTTTGCGTTCATCAAAATATATTTCAATGACACTAGCCAAGCCGCGGCGGAGAAACCCAAAATGACCTGCGCCGCATAGAATATGAAAATATTTTGGCTGAGCAGCATCAAAAGCGCAAAGATTCCATAACCGAAAATTCCCAACGCCGCCATCTTAGCAGGGTTTATTCTGCTGATGTAGAAATTTATGACAAAGCAGGAGACAGAGATGATAAAATATGTAAGAAAATAGATACTGCCGATATGTACGATCGAAATCCCTACCGACACCAGATAAAGCGGATAGAAAAGCGAGAAAAGTTTGTAGCCGAACATCAAAAGAAAGTGAACGAGCGACACATCGAAAGTAGTCTGCTCCATCTTCGGCATCCAAGAAAGCAATCCTTGATTATCGTGCATTATTTTTTGCATTGTTGGTTTTTATGAGATTTACGTTTTACGCTTTTTAGATTTTCCTGTTTTTGGTCAATTTCCCGATCATAGTATGTCAATCTGGAATTACAAAAGTCAACTTGATATTAACATATTTTAGGCAAAAAAATAAGAGACGACTGATTTTTCTTTGCGATTGGCTCTGAAAAAATTGTCGCCTCAAGTTTGTGTCCGGCTATTTTAACCTTGTGTTTCTTGTTGAAATTTCTCTTTTTCTTCTTCTAGCTCTTTAATCTTTCTGTTCACTCCTTTTATGTGCCTTTTTTCATTCTTGGGATAATGCTCTAGGGCTGAATTCAAGCATTCCAACGCTTTGAAGAAATTCTCTTCTCTTTCCTCTCTGCTTGAACTCTTATCCTTAGCATAATTTTTATAACAATCACTAAGATTGTTAAGCAGATTACCTTTCGTGGTTGTGAAACTTTCCGTCACCTCAAGGCCTGTCATCAGAAGTTTTATGGCCTTGGCGGTATCAGGAAGTCTTAGCATCGCTCCCCAAGAATTGTATAACCCTCCCTGCAGATTACCTTTTTCGTAACCTTTTAGGGTACAGACATCCAGTTCCCGAAGCCCTTCCTCACAGAGTTTTTCTATCGGTTGCCCTGGAATCAGGATTAAAGCATTGCGAGTGGAAATTCTCGCTTCTATATATTTGTTCTTGTCATACTCGGACAGTCTTAAAAGTTCGGTAGCTTTGACGACTGCCTCTGTATATTTTTCGGTACGCAGTTCCGGATTGTCTTTGGCCTCAAGTCCTTCATATCTTCTGGACCAAAGAATAATCCTCAACGATTCTATTTTTAGAAAGTCGGCACTTTCTCCTGCAATTTCCGCGAGGATGGCGGATTGGTCAAAACGATGATTACCGCCCTCGTATATTTCTTTTGCCTTTTTCAGAAATAAGGCACAATTCGTTGCCTCCTTCACATAAGGATTTTCTACTTTTGCTTCCGTTTTTTTCATCTCCTATATTTGATTCGTTTTGCATTTCTATTTTACCAAACCATAGAAGCTCGCAAAATTTGCTAACTTTTAAAATCCGGTAATGTTTTTTGTCAAAGGACTATGTAGTATAGTATATTCATGGCAAAAAGTCAAGATTTCAGATCTTCTCTGGATTGACAAAATATGTAGGGGCTATATACTTTGACTATTGAAAATAAAAACCAGAGGGGGTAAATAATGAGCGATAATAAACTCGAAACGGATCCGGTTCTTGCAAAAATATTTGAGCAAGATCCTTCTCTTGAGGCTGCATTCAAAAAATATCCTGCTCTCGAGAAGGTATTCAGAAAATATCCTACTGTCGCAGAGGTGTTTAAAAGATACCCGCATCTCAAGAACGTCGTTGAAGGTCTGACTATCTTTGACGTCGATATTGAGATGTTAAGCGATCATCAGGCTGAGTTGAGAGAATCGATAAAAAATGTGGGAAAGCAAACTAAAACAGCTCTTGCCCAGGAGATCAAAGAAAGTATTTTATATATCAGAGGAAGATACTATAGGGAAATAATAATCCGGTAAATTCCAGTGATGAAAAACCCTTGATATCTGCCTAATTTACCAAAGATTGCCGATCCAAAACAGGAAAGGCATTTTTTTATGGCTGTTGCCGCTTGTCTGTAGTTCTGTCAAACTAAAAATTAGAATCCCACATACTCGATTTCTTCGTGCAACTGAATGCTGAATTTAATGCGGATTTTTTGTTTGATGAGGCTGATGAGAATTACAACATCTTCCGCTTTACCCTCGCCGGTGTTGACGATGAAGTTTGCGTGCTTCTCCGAAACCATCACTCCTCCGATTTTTTTGCCTTTGAGCCCGGCTTGTTCGATGAGCCAGCCGGCTGGAACGGTGCTATTTTTGCACACATCGGCGAAATGCGGACATTTTTGGGACAGTTTGTCCTTCTGCTCTTCGCTTAAGACGGGATTTTTGAAGGTGCTCCCGGCGTTGGGATATTCGATGGGCTGTTTTTGCCTTCGATTCTCCAGGTTTTTCTCAATCTCTTTTTTTGCTTTGTCGCTGTCCCCTCTCGACAAGAACAAGGTCGCGCCGAGGATTATGAATTTCTTGGTATCTTTAAAAAGACTCTTGCGATATGCGAAAGCGCACTCATCTTTCTTTATGGAGCGCAGCGCGTAGCTTTCCAGATATTTTTCCGGAGCAAGCTCCATCTCCAGGGCTCTCACCTCTCTTACCGATTCACTGATTTCTTTGCCATTCGCGCCGGCGTTGCTGCAGATTGCGCCACCGAGTGTGGCTGGAATTCCCGCTGTCCATTCCAGTCCGCCAATGCTTTCTTTCTGAAAATCCAATGCCAATTTCGTGAGCAGATTTCCAGCTCCCAGATTTAACACTACCCCATCTTTTGTCGCTTCGCTTTTGACACTGCTGTCTTCGATTTTCAAGACCAACCCATCGAAGCCGTCGTCGGAGATGAGCAAGTTGCTTCCCCTGCCGATTACAAAAACACGCAATTGTTTTGTTATGGCAAAATCCAGAGCGGCTTTTGTTTCTTCTTCGTTTTTTACAGTGCAAAAATATTTTGCCGCTCCACCCATCTTGAATGTGGAGTAATCTTTTAGGGGTATGTTCCCTTTGATATTTTCCGGCATATTTTCTGTTTTCATATATTTGGAGGTTAGAGATTTTCCTAATATCAGTTTAAGCTATTTTGTTATTGTTGTCACCTTAAATGCTATTCATAGATGCTATCTTCCCATATGTAATTTTTTTGATAAAAAACGTAAAAAGTATTATAATACCATCACACCCATAAAACAAAATTAAGTATAAAAAAATGAGCAAAAGTAAGGATAAAAAAATAGATATCAAGGAAATCGTTTATTCTCAGGACGAAGAGAAATCCTTTGGCGATGTCTTCGTGTATGAGCCGGAAAATATCGAGGAGCAGAACTTGGGAAATCTTTTCATTGTCGGAGAATTGAAAGATCTGCCAAGGAATTGCTCTTATATCATGAATGTACTGGCATCGAAAATCAAAAAAGAGTTTTACACCAACACTAAGCGGACGGCGGAAGAGAGCCTGGAGGCGGGCTTGAGCGAGGCTAACAAGACGCTCGCGGATCTTGCCGAACAAGGGAATGGAGAATATGTCGGTAAACTTAGTATGATCTGCGGTACTTATCACGGAAGTAGATTCTATCTGAGTCAGATCGGTAAGATCAAGTCGTTACTGATCCGTGGCGAGCAGATTATGGAAATCGTCAAGGAAAACGGTAGTAAGCGGGTTTCTGCCAAGCGAGCTTTTAATAATATCGCGAGCGGTGAGCTTTCTGATGGCGATTTGATAATTTTTGCAACCAGTGGACTTTTTAATATCTTCTCATTGGAGCAATTGCAGCAACTCGGCTCTTCGATGAAATTGGATGAATTATCAACCAAGATTCAGGAAGAAATCGAGGAAGCGGATAGCGAGACTGTTAGTGCTCTACTCATCGAGATAGAGGGTGAAAAGAAAGACCTCATAGCGCGTTCAGAGATAACATTGGAAAAGAAAGAGCCTGTGGAAAAATCTTTAGAGAAAGCTTTGGTTGAGGGCGTTGAATTGGAGGAAGTACTCTTCGAGGAGGAGGAAAAACTGGCAAAGGCGGCCGCCATCAAGCAGGTCGAAGAGGCCGCTGTCGTCCTTGCCGCTCAAGAAGAGGAGCCGGCTGTCGAGGAAGTTATACCTGAACCTATTGTTGAAGTTGAAAAACCTGCGGAAGCAGAAAAAGAGATAGCTCCTGTTGAGAAATCGAAGGTGGCACAGAAGAGAAAGTCGCCGACCGAGGGTGAGACACCCCCAGTGCCAGAAGCGCCAGTACAATCCGTCATTGCCGAGCAAGAGGCTGCAGCAGTCGCTGTGGCGGAAAACGTCGGAGCCTCTGCAGTAAAGGCGGCGGGCAAGATAAGTCTGAGTGACATCATCAAGGAATACGAGAAGATGGAAAGTAAGGATTTGGAACAGGATGCCGTTAGGAATCAGAGTATCGAGGATCTAGTTGCTAAAAAGGAATCGAATAATTTCGAGGATTTGGACGAGAAGGAAAAAGGCCTACCTGAGAAAATCTCTGCTAACGTGAATAGTTATCTTCATACCCTGAAAAATAGCAAGTCTAAAGCGGTACTGTCGGGCAAACTGAGAACCGCCCTGCAGGGCAAAAAAGAATATCGTGTCAAAGGTACTCACGGTAAATTTGCTTCCTTGCGCAATAAGATGATAGTAGGTGTGTTGCTCTTGACGGTCGTAGGTGGCGGCTACTATTACAGTTCAGTACAGGGCGAAAAAGAAAAGGCGGCGCAGGCAGCCGAGTATCAGGTCTTGCTCGACCAATCCAAAGCAAAGATGGATCAGGCCGAGGTGGAAAGTATCTCCGGCTCGGAAGGAAATGCCAGTAAGCTCTTCATCGAAGCGCGCACTCTGGCCTTGCGAGTGAAGGATGAATATGACGCGCTGGATACTCAGGCAGATGAAATCATTGCCAATGCCCAGACGCAGATTGATGTCATCGACAAAGTTGTCAGGGCGGATGGTGCCGAAGTCGTAGCAAACTTTGAAAACGAAAATATAAAAAATCTCGTAGATGCCAGCGGAACTTATTATGTGGTTGACGGCAACGAGAATGCTATATACGAAGTAGACGCCGCGAAATCTGAAATTTCACAAGTGGTGAAGGCACAAGAGCCAATCGGTAATCTGTCATTCGCGAAGAATTTTCAAAGCCAGGAAATACTGCTTGCCGATGGATCGGAATTCCTGAGTTTCAACTTGAAGAATAGTCAGCTCCAGAAGTTGAGCACGAAAGCCGATAATGCTTTTACGGATTTTGCAACCTATGGCAGATATATCTATCTCTTGTCCCCTGCTTCGAATCAGATTTATAAATATCAGAAGTCTGACCAAAGTCTGGATAGTGAGACCGAGTGGTTGAAATCCGGTGATATTGGCAATGCGGTTTCTCTGGCCATTGACCAATATGTATATATTCTCACCTCTGACGGACAGGTCAAAAAATATTATACCGGCGAGGAATTGGTCAGTGAAGATGGCAGCAAATTTGCCATCAAACAGCCGAGCGATGCCATCACTAATCCGACAGGAATCTACACTTCGACCGACCAGAAATATCTGTATATAGCTGAACCATCCAAGAACAGAATCGCACTTTTTGATAAAACAAGCGGTGCTCTCATCAAGCAAGTGGTTAGTGACGAATTCTCCGATATCAGAGACATCTTCGTCGATGCGGAGGAAGGCGATATGGCGGTGCTTGTTAAAAATAAGATTGTGAAGATTGATTTGACGAAGTAGAATTTGCAGATACAAAAAGAACGATTTTTAGAATCGTTCTTTTTTGGTTTGTTGATAAATAGTCCGACAAATAGTGATTTGTTTATGCGTGTTATTCCGGAATTTCGTTACATTGCAATATAACACGCTTTATCCCCCCCTCTCTCGAGAGGGGAATTTCTAAATCCGGACTCGTCAGAATTAAATATATTACGGGAAAAATTTTTATCTTTATTTCGGAATTTCGTTTCTGTGAAATATCTGAAATCCCCGCGCTATGCAAGAAAAGCATCATGACTCAATTGCTCAATTGTAAACCTATTCAGACAAGGTAAGATAAAATTTTTAACAAAAAAAGAAACGAATTTTAATTCGTTTTTTAGATGGTGTTTTATGTCTTTTTGATTATACCTTTTTTGGTTAATAGAGATTCTAATGTCTGCAATGGTTGTTTTAATTCTTTACTGACAAAACTCATAATTTTGCCGAATGTATAGATGGAGATAAGGATAGTTGCTATCATTACAGCGAAGGTGTTAAAAACTATATTATCTTTAATTCCATCGGCAGGTATCAAAAAACCATAACCTATTAAATATGACGCTATTATCAAAAAATAAAGACCATATCCTATAACCGGCGCCGTAATATAATATTCTCCAAATTCGATTAACTTATCTTTTATTATGCTTTCTCCTCCCTAAATCGATTAGGAATAGTATATCACTAAGGAAATAACAGTCAAAAAAACAGAGGATCGAATCCCCTGTTTTTTGCATTGCAATAGTAATTACTTCAAGTTGACAGTAGCACCTGCATCCATCAATTGTTTTTTCAAATCCTCAGCTTCGGCCTTGGCAACTTTTTCCTTGATGATTGCAGGAGCTGCATCTACCAAGTCTTTAGCTTCCTTGAGTCCTTTACCTGTGATTTCTTTTACAATCTTGATAACTCCGATCTTGCTGTCACCGGCTGCGACTAACTCGATATCGAAGTCTGATTTCTCTTCGGCTTCAGCGGCACCGGCAGCTGCAGGAGCGGCCATCATCATTGCTGGAGCAGCGGCAGAAACGCCGAATTTGTCTTCCAACACCTTTACGAGTTCGCTCAGTTCAAGAACTGTAAGCTTCTCGATTTGTTCTACTAAAGTTTTGAATTTCTCAGGAACTACTACTTCCTCTTTTGTTTCTTCTGACATAGTTATTTTCCTTTCTTAAGATTAAATTAATTTAATTGGTTCTGATTCCTATTTAAAATATCGTTATTTTTGCTTCTCTGCGACGGCGTTCAGTACATTCATCAAGCTGCGGACATTGCCGGCAAGTAAATTGACGAATCCTGAAACCGGGGCGTTGATAGTGTAAACGAGTTGACCTCTGAGCTGTTCTTTGCTTGGCAGTGAAGCGATCGTGTTCATCTCCACGGCTCCGATTACCTCGGAATTCATCATACCTCCCAAAATCTTTACCTTGTCATTGGTCTTGCCAAAATCTTTTGCGATTCTAGCCGGGGCAATCTCATCTTCATAGCCGATGATGACGGCCACCGATCCTTCCGGCGCGAAATTCTCCGTGCCTTGGATGTTGACGCTCTCCATTCCCTTTTTTATCAAGGTTTTCTTGGCTACCACGTAATCGACACCTTCTTCGCGCAACTTGCGTCTGAGCGCCATAGTGTCTTTCACAGTGAAGCCCTGAAAGCCTAGAAATACCAAAGATTTTGACTTTGAAAATCTGTCGGTCAGGTCTTGGAGAATCGCTTTTTTCTTCTCCTTTGTGATCATTTTATTTGATTTAAAAAATTATATTTACCTTTACCCAAAACACAAAAAAATCGCTCAAATCCGTAGACGGCGATAAAATAAAAAACTTCAAGCTTTTTATCCTCGACAGGGCTTACTTTTTTGCCTGTTGTCTAGGGACTTATTAGATACAAGAGTTATTTTACACGAAATATATAGATTGTCAAATATATATCGGTTTTTGTCTTAGAATCAGGTTTTAGCCTTAACTTGTCGTGGATAGCATACGCTCTTTTCTCTCTAATTAAAATAAAAGCTAAGACTTCTGTCTTAGCCGGTCAGTGCTATCTTTACAAAATCCCATCCTACGACGCTTATGCTGTATTTTATATATATCAGTAAAATCAGCACTACCGAGAAATATGATACCGTATTCTGTACGACTTCTCTTTTTGACATTTCTATCTTTATGGGGTTTTCCTCTAGGTACTTTTCTGCGTCTTCAGCACCTTTTTTGAGGAATTTTATATATGCCTCATCCGGATAAGAATATTCTTCTTCTCTCTTTATCTGCTCGCTTATGCTATTCTTGATTATTATAGCGCGCTGCTTTTCTTTTTCTTCGTCCATCAGTTTTAGCTGGCTTTTACTGTATATCGCAGCTATCAGGGCAAAAAACATGAGATTCAGAGAGTAGAATAGGCCGGCAAAAGATAGTATGGTTATCAATGATATATTTGAAAGGAAAAAAATGTTTTTTCTTTTCCTAATATCCTTAACAACTGATGACATTATCGAATAAACGATCATTCCTCCGTCAAATGGCATAAGTGGAATAAGGTTCATTAGATTAATCGCTGCTATGAGTCCGGCAGATGCGACAAGATATTTATTGCCCGTAAAGGCAAATATCGCAAAACACGGCAGACAAAGAATTATTGTCGTTGCTGGTCCCATTAGATTTACCCAAGCCTCGTCTTTTCTGCAATAAAGACCCTTACTTTCTAAGGCGGTTGCAGCCCCTAACGGTGGCAGCATGTAGATTCCCCTTACCCTTATCTTTCTTCTCATTGCAGATAACGCATGTCCTAATTCGTGAGAATAAATGACAACCGTTATGAGTATTGATACTTTCCAGCTTAAAAGAAATGCAAAAAGATACAAAGATATTACTATCAATGCTATTTGGACTGAAATATTGGCTATTTTACCCAACTCAAACACTCCTTGTCCTTGTTTCTATCAATGTGCCGTGATGCCTTAGTTTTGTTAGCATCGGATAACAATATCACAATAATAAGCAATTGTCAACTGCTTTCTCTCAGGTTTTCGATGATCTTGCGGGCGAATTCCTCTGAAGCTTCCCGTCCATTGGCGGTGACAATATTCTCGGATATCTCTACGGAGTTTTTTGAAACCGTGCATTTTCCTTTTTCCAAAGCTTTAGGTCCGGTTTTGTCCATCTTGTTTGACCAAACTGTGGCAGTTCTGCCTTTCAGGACCCCCGCTTTTGCCAAGATGACCGGCGCGATGCAGATTGCCGCTGTGATTTTACCTGCTTCATTGAATTCTTTTACAATGCGATGAACTTCCTTATTCTCGAAGTATTCCTGCGCACCACCTCCACCCACGAAGACCACAGCGTCAAAATTGTCCACTTGTGCGTTTTTAATATTGAGAGTGACTTCGGCTTCTCCGCCCAGAACACCCAATGCGATTCCCGTCTTGGAGCTGGCGGTCGTAACTTCCGCGCCGCCTCTTCGGAAAATCTCCAGCGGGAGGAAATATTCTTCATCGCGAAAATCCTTGTGGGCGATGATCATCAAGATTTTTTTGTTTTTCATAGTTTTGGATTAATTTTATTAATCTTTTTTTGTTTGAAACGGAACCGAAGACTCTCTGAGATATTTCTTTTGTGCTCAAAACTCACGATTTGTCATCTCGAAGGAGTACTCGACTGAGAGATCTGGGGTATTTGGCAGATTCTAAAAAAGATATTTTTATAAACGGGGTTATATCTTGTATCGAATTTTCCCAGATTTCTCAATCGCAGTAGCTCATTTCGAAATGACAAGGAAGCGCCATTTAAGAACAGGCGTGATTATCCACACTGGTTATTGATTACAAACTATTTCAAATACATCGCCTTGTTCTGCAGATGCTCTTCATAAGTCCTACTGAAATAAGTATTTTGTTCCTCGTCCTGCGTAGTGAGGAAATAGAAGTAGTCGGTCTGTGCGGGATAGATGGCTGCTTTGATCGCCTCAATGCCTGGATTGCAGATCGGGGTCGGTGGTAATCCCGGATATTTGTAAGTATTATATGGCGAGTCTGTTTCCAAGTCTTCGCTGGTAGGCATAGCACGTCCGGCGTTGGTGACATAGTTTACTGTTGCATCTGATTGCAACGGTTGGCCGATGCCGAGGCGATTGTAAAAAACGCTGGCGATGGTCGGCATCTCTTCCTTATTACCTGCTTCTTTCTCAACTATGCTTGCCAGGATAATCGTTTCGTAAATAGTTTTTTCGTGTTTTTTGATTTCTTCACGCATCTCCGTAGTAAGCTTCCGGTCAAAGTTATCCAGCATATCTGTCGTGACGTCTTCCAATGAGGCGTTTTTGAAAAAGTTATAAGTGTCGGGAAAAAGGAATCCTTGCAAGTCGGCTTCTTCTGGCTTGTTCGAAAGAAAATCGTACTCGGACAAATCAAGCTGCAGCTGCGAGAAATCTTTCTCACCTGAAATCGCTCCGGCAATCTTTAGTTTTTCTAAAATCTGATCGTTGGCAGTCCCCTCGGGAATTACGACCTGTGTCTCGTTGGACTTGATCCCGCTTTCTCCTCCGGTAAGGATATCTACTATCTGTGCAATAGTCATAGACGGCGAGAATTCGTAGTTCCCCGCTTTTAGTTTGCTACCGAGGTCGGTCCGCCAAAGATAAAGTTTGAAATAGTCGCTTCCGTTAATGAGCCCTAGTTTTTCCAGTCCGTCGACGATTGTCTGCACACCCTGTCCCTGCTCGACCTCGAATGCGATTGTTCTCGTGTCTTGCGAATTGACAGGATTGTTGATGTTTTTAGTAACGACAATAAAAGAGGTAATTGCAATGGCGAAAGACAAGAAAACAAAAATTGCTGCAGCGAGCAGGATTTTCTTTTGCATAGATTTTTTTTAAAATTTAATCTCGGATAAGCGGTACGAAGAGGAACCCTGGAAACTCTTTTATCAAGAAGTGTTCAGAATCAATTTTTTTGAGAACGAAGATGTTCTCCTTGATGGGTATTATCATTGTCCCGCCAACTTTCAACTCAGACTTTAATACTTCGGGAACGCTGTCGCTTGCCGCCGCTACGATGATCTTGTCGTAATAACCGGCCTGTTTTATCAGTGCGGTGCCATCGCCCTCTATCGATTCAATATTGTGAAAATTATATTTTTCCAAATTATTTTTTCCGAGAGCGAAAAGTTCCGGAATTCTTTCAATGGCGGTTACACTGCCTGTCTCGCCCACTATCTCGGCGAGTAGTGCGCTTTGCCATCCCGATCCCGATCCCACGTCCAAAATCTTTTCTCCTCGTTTGGGCTGAAGCAGCTCCAGCATCAAAGCCACGACTTGGGGCTGGGAGATAGTTTGACCGTTACCGATGGGGAGAGGCGTATTCTCGTACGCGTACTTTTTTACGTCGTCCGGTATGAAATCAGCGCGATCGATTTTGCGCCAAGCGCGGATGATTTCCGGCGTTTTTAGGTAGCCGGCATCAATGAGATTTTGAATGAGCTGCTGCATGATATTGCAGTTTAAGATGCAAAAATTACTTCCCCATTCTTCTTTCTCGATGGCTGTATTCCATGATAGCGTCCTTCAGGTCTTTGTTACTGAAATCCGGCCAAAGCTTTTCGGAGAAGAATAATTGAGAGTCCGTCACGTCCCACATCATAAATCCACCGCTATTATGAGGCTCTCCTCCTGTCCGGATTAGGAAATCGACCGGTGGTAAATCCTTGGTGAGAAGCTGGCTCTTGATCAGCGCTTCGTCAATAATCAGATTCGGGTCTGTCGTTTTTAATTCGGCTATATTTTCGACCGCATTTCGCATTTCATCGATGCCACTATAGGCTATAAAAAAATTGTAGAAATATTTATCGTAATCCTCGGTTGCTCTGATAGCTTTTTCCATGGAATCCTTTACATCGTCAGGGAACTGTTCTCTCCACGAGCCGATGATGTTGATCCGTATCTCGTTATCATGGACCTTGTCGCTGTCTGCGAGTCTGGCAAACTCTTCTTTGAATATCTTTAGCAGCTGGTCGATTTCTTCTTTTGGTCTTTTTGTGATGTTATCCTGAGAAGATCCCCAAAATGAAAAATACGGAATTTTCAATTCTACAAATACTTCTAACAAAGTCTCCAAATTTTCAGAACCTTTCTTGTGCCCCATCCATGCGGAAAGAGTTCTTTTTCGCGCCCACCTGCGGTTTCCGTCCGGAATAATTGCTACGTGCCTGGGCATATTCTCCAAATTTTCCATTATTTTTGATTCAAGGATATAAAAATACTTTAAGAACGATAAATCTATCATCGATATTTCTTATTTTAATATAGTTTCTTCTTTTAGGCAATATGAAAAAGATAGGATGACGACGAGATACGAGTCGTTTGCTATAAATAAAAAAAGCCGTTTTTTAAGTTGGCTTTCTCTGATCTTTTGATTTTAACCTGTTGGGCGAGGTAAAAAAATATGAAGTCATTTTTTCGATGAGGGCTTCATTATGTAGTTACATTATTCCCCGGGAATCTTGAAGTAGTTTCCACTACCCATAGGTAGTTTTTATTGAGGATAGCTTTCTGTGCAGGAGTAATTTCTCCCACCATCTGACGGAAGACCTCCTTGTCTTTCATCTGATTTTTATCTCCGAAAGGCCAGAGACGGCAACAGTCCGCATTGACGTCGTCGCTCAGCATGATGATTCCGTCAAGCGATTCGCCATATTCGCATTTCAGGTCCACGAGCACAGTGCCTTCATCTGCCCAAGCTTTACTTAGCGCTTCAAATATCTGACCCTGATACAACGCTATGGTATCTAGCTGCTCTTTGCTGGGCATAAAAGCAGTCCTCGGAACTTCTCCGAGATATGTTTCGGGAGATACCGGCTTCTTGGAATCATAGAGGTCGTACCATTCAGTCTCCTCATTGAAAACCATGTATGGATCTCCGGCAGCATCGTCTTTATAAAAGAATTCGATTACCTCAAAGAGGTCACCTTCTTTCAGTCCTGGGTATCGCTTTAAGGCTGATCCCGTAGCCACTCTTCGATAGACGGTTTCAATCGGATACATCGTTACACGATGTGCGATAAAACTGTAGTCGTCGTACTCTTCGAAGAAATGCGTAGGCACCGTCATGTTGTTACGGCGGAAATAGTATTCTAGGTACCGAAAACAATTACAAGCGGTCTTATTGGAAAATGCTCCCTTTCCTTCCCAGGAAATGCGATCCTTTCCGTCTCCCTTGGTAAGTTCGTTCTTGTTGATTACTCGTACTTTGCGCGGCTCTCTGGGAATCCTTTCGATTATTTTTGTTTTTCCTTCTGCAATTATGGTTTTTCTTTTTTCCTTTTCTGATTCGTACAGTTGTGCCATAAACAATACTCCCTTTTGTTTGTTTAAGACGCAGCGCCAAAGTGGCATCAAAAAACTGCTTCTTATAAAAACACTTTAAAGCAGTTTATTATCATTGTCAAGCAATCCGAGTACTTTTATTCGGCTTTTTGTCCGGAATCTTTTATGTTCTGTCGACAAGCTCCACATTTTTTGAGATGCGCCTCGAGTAGTTTTTTTTCCATAAAGGTTGCCTTGTCTGAGAGCGTAAGCTCTATTATTTCGGCGGCTTCCTTGCACGAAAGCTCTAATGGGTTCTTGGCTGTTTCTTCCATATGTTTGTATGAATAAGACCTTGATTATCGTCTTTTGAATTATGATTGTTGCTTGATTTTCTCCATCAGAAAATCGTAAATATCCCATTTTGCCGCCTCATAGAAAGGTAAGCAGATATTTTTGCTTGGAACTCCGTAGTTATTTATTTCTCTGTTGTCGCAGCCACGGAGTATGGTGATAAAAGCGCCTCCCCATTTGCCGTATTTTTTGTAAAATCTGTTGATTGCCTTCCCATTGGGTTCGTATTCCCTTGTGTTGTGTTGGTCGAAGATGATAGGCCTATTCATAATGGACCTGGCTTCTGGGGAATCAGGGTCTTGCATGAATACGCATTTTACCTGAACCGGCAGGGATAATCCTAATCCCTTGTATGAAATTCCGAGCTTGAGATCCGTTTGCTCCAAGACGTCTTCGTCGACGGTGGATTTTTTCACGCTTATCTTTATCTGCGAGAAATCTATATGTTCGAATCCCGGACCCATATTTTCAGGATTTGCAAAATAAACATTCAGTCCCTGTAAAAGCTTTTCTGCCGCCATCTCTCCTAAAATTCCGCCTTTAATCATTTCCGGAGAACCGTATCGGTATTCATCTCCCCATCTATCGCGTTTGCTTGATCTGTGGCTATCTTTTTCTTCGTAAAATATCTCTTTAAAATTTTTCCAGAAAGCATCTATATTCATTTTACCTTCATCGCTGTTGCTATTTTGCTCGATGTATTCTCTGATATGGTCGATTCTTTCAGCGTCCCGTTTGTTGGCTTCAATCTTTTTTTTCCAAACTTCCTGATTCAATTCATTGGAATCCCCTTGTTCTCGGAATCTGGCATTTTTTTGCATCCGTTTCTTATCGATTCGAAGTGCTCCCCTCTCGTTTTTTTCGTCTGTGCGGTTTTCTTCGTCATTAAATTTCTCTCTGATTAAAGTCTTAATCTGGCAGGTGTTATTAAAATCTATTTTCCCCTGATTCTCATTTCTTTCAGCCGGAGTATCTTCTTTAACGGGGCTTTCTCGATATTTTGATCGACGGCTTCTTCTGTCAGATTTTCTGGCGCATATCGCCTGGGATCGTTCAGCACTTCGGAATTAAACTACACACCGACCTTGTCGGTGGAATTGAGGGTTAACGGACTTCGTCCTCCCCGTCATTCCATCTGTCCAAGTATTCCCGTTTTTCTTCCTGTTTGTTCTTTTCGATATACCGTTTGATT
>JAQVBZ010000043.1 GCA_028690055.1 Minisyncoccota bacterium
GGTCCGCTGGCGACTCAAGCGAGAGGAGCCCGAGGGCCAGCGTAACCGCGTAGGCGACGAGAAGGAAGAAGACGGCCCAGGCTGCGGTTCTTCCGAGCCGGCGGTGATGTCGGGTGAAACGTTCGTGAGGTGGGTCTGTGTACGTCAACCTGCGTTGACTTAGAAGGGGGGTGTCGGTGCTAAGTCAACCTATGTTGACGTAGCCTTCCCTGTGGCACCTCAAGAACCAACATATTGGAAGTTCATACTACCTGTTCGTGAAGAAATACAGCAAGCAGGACCAGGTACTGATGGCGGCCTGGGCCGCGGACTGTGCCGAGCGGGTCCTCCCGCTCTTTGAGAGGACGTATCCGGGGGACGACCGGCCGCGGAGCGCCATCGAAGCATGCCGGACGTGGGTTCGTACGGGTGTCTTCACGATGGCCGGGATACGCGGGGCCTCTCTCGCCGCTCATGCCGCGGCCCGCGACGCGAAAGGAAATGACGCTGCCTGCTTTGCCGCCCGTGCCGCGGGCCAGGCGGTGGCGACTGCGCATGTCCCCCAGCACGCCTACGGGGGTGCTTATTACGCCTTGAAGGCCGTCGCGGCGGCTGATCCGGCGAACGCCGTGGTGAACGTTGCCCGGGAGCGGGAGTGGCAGGCAGGAAGGCTTCCGGAAGAGTTGAGGGAGGAGATTATGGGGAGGATTGTCGTTCAGGAACGCGGGGGAGGGGTTTCTGTTAAACTGAGGAAGGGCGAGGGGTTTTGAGGATTTCAGTTTCTATTGAGTATGGGTGCTGTTTTGACCGTTCTGTGACCTTTTCTCTTTGAGGTCGGTATTATGTCTTCGGACATCATGTTGAGGCAGGAGATACCGGAATGGCGGGGATCGGCCCTTTCACTTAGGGGCAGACCAAGCAGGCGCAAGACACGCTTCCTCCGTGGGAGGAGTCTCTTGATTGGTATTTCTACAGTGTCTGGTTGAGGTGGTATAAGCCGTCGTCATCGTCAAGTAAATACTGGGAAGCACTATCGAATAGGAAAAACTATTCCGAAATCTTTTTATATGTCTGGGAAACATATCCGTGTTTAGGCTATTTTAAGAGGAAATGTCAATGGATGATCATACCGAGTTGCTCCAAATAAAAGAAGCAATTTTCGAAGAAGATGTCTCGAAACAGAAAATGAGACCAAAACTTTTCATCAGTTACTCCCATCTGGACAACACTGCTGAAAAACCATATATTAAGGAGTTCCACAGATACGTTGTTCCGCTTGAATCGATGGGTTTGATAGATATATGGTATGATCGCTCAGTACTGGCAGGCGAAGAGTATCAAAGTGAAATTGATTACAATTTAGAAGATGCAGACATCATTTGTCTATTTATCTCCGCAAATTCTCTTAGTTCAGGAAGTTGTATCGGTGAGAAAAAGAAAGCGTTAGAGTTGAGAAAAAAGAGAGGAGTTTCAGTTGTCCCAATTATCTTGTCTACATGCTGGTGGAAAGATGATGGCGATATTTCTAAGTTATTGGCCTTGCCTACAGATGGACAGCCAGTTTCAGGATTTGCTGAGAGAGAAGTGGCATGGCAAAATGTTTACGATGAACTAAAAAAAGTAGCTGAAAAAGAATTAAAAATAATACAATTAAAAGTGGATGAAGAGTTCAAGCGTTTCTTAAATGATGCAGAACTGTTAAAAAATGCTCACCCTAAAAAAGAAAATGTTGCTTTAAAGGATATCTATATAAACACAGTGTTGGATGAGTACGATAGTTTAAAAGAGCATAAAGGAACGAGAAGTTCTGAGGATTTATTAACTAGCCTTTTAAATTATGAAAAAGTCATCATTGCCGGGGAGGAACAATCAGGCAAAACAACCCTATGTAAAAGGATCTTCTATGATCTAAGAAGTTTGAATTTTGTCCCGGTCTACGTGTCTGATAAAAATATCTCCTCTCCAGGTAACTTAGAAAATATTATCTTGAAGTTGCTCCACGAACAATATAGTGATTTTGACGAGGTGAGAATTGATGCACAGCGAATAGTTCCGATTGTAGATGATTTTCACCGTGTTAAAAACAAAGAACGGCATATTAAGAGTCTACGCAAATATACTTATTCTGTTATTATCGTTGATGATATATTTAGTTTAAATATTAAAGATGAAACACTTATTTCTTCATTTACGACTTTTAGAATAAAGGAACTTAAGCCATCTCAAATAAATGAACTAGTTAAAAAATGGGTTAGCTTAACGGATAAACACGTTGAAGGCGACTATAAGGACATTGATAAAAAAACAGATCTTATATTTACAACTTTGGGGAGAAATATAGGTAAAGGCATCTTGCCCGCATATCCATTTTTTGTTCTGTCTACCATAGTTACTTATGAAACATTTTCATTGTCGCTTGAACAAGACATAACGTCTCAAGGCTACTGTTATCAGGCGTTTATATATTATTACTTAAGGAAACGTAATGTAAGTAACGATGAGATTGATACATATGTAAATTTTTTAACGGAACTGGCTTCCTACATGTATCATGAGAAACGGGAAGAATTAAATTCACACAGTTTTGTCACTTTCATGGAATTCTACCTCAAAAAATACCATCTTCCAATAGAACAAGAGATCCTGCTCATTAATTTAAGTGAGATTGTTTCACACGATAGTTTTAACAATTATTCATTCAAATACCCCTGTTTCTATTATTTCTTTGTTGCTAAAGCTTTGTCAGAGCATCTTGGCGATTCGAATGGCATGGAAGAAATTCGGAACATTCTAAATAATCTTCACGTAGATGAATATGCATATATCGCAGTTTTTTTGACACATCATTCTCGAAATACTAAAATCTTCGACGAAATTGAAACGATAGCACTATCTTTATTTGACAAATATAACCCGGCAACATTGATTAAAGAGGAGATGAAGTTCTTTGATGAACAGGCTCACAATATCGTTGATGTGGCTTTGCCACCCGCAAATGTAACACCTGAGATGGAAAGAGCAAAAAGATTGAAAGATCAAGACGAGTTTGAACAATCCCATTTGGATATATCACAGGAACAGCATCTGGATGAAAATGATACATTTGCACAGGACCTTAGGAAAGCTGTTAAAACTGTAGAAGTAATGGGGTGTATCATCCGAAATCGAGCTGGTTCACTAGAGAAGGTTAGAATTCGGAACATACTTATGAACGGTATGAATGTTCATCTAAGAGTATTATCTTCGTTTTTTGAACTGTTGAAGAGTGAAACCGAGCTGGAGGAGATTGTTGATTATATATCTAAAAGATTGAGCCACCTTGAAGAGCGTAAAGGTCGAAATCAAAGGCTGAGCGAAGAAAAAAAGAGGAAGCTAGCAAAAATCATATTTTGGAACTCAAATTTCCTTATTATGTATGGGATTATTTACAAGATTGTTCGCTCATTAGGCTCTGATAAGTTAACTGGAATTACTGTTGATGTTTGTGATGAGATTAGTAATCCGGCATCATTCCTCATCATGCACGGGATTTTAATGGAGTATAGTAAGAATCTACAGGTCAAGGAACTCGGAAGAGGGCTTCACCGGTCCGATTTTTCTAAGGTAGCAAAAAGTGCTCTAAAGTTAATGGTTGTAAATCACTGTTCTTTGCATGCGGTCAGTTACAGAGATAAAAAAAGAATAGCAGATTGCTTAGATATACCTGAGTGTTTAGAAGTTCGTCCAAATACTCTTTTGCCAAAAAATAGTTGATCAAACTTAGAACTCTATTCTTTTTGTGCCTCAACTTAATTCCCCAATTAGTCAATCTCGGTCGACCATACGGAGATCGTGCCGGTGCCTTCGACCCTCGCCTTCCTATCTTCGCTCCGTCCCTTTACCCCACCTCCCGCAGATCCCTCCGTATCCGCCGCCGCATATACCATTCCGCCACCATGCCTAACGCATGGTAGACCGGGTTGACCGGCACATCCACATAGTAGCGCTGCCCCTTATCGAGCCACCCCTGCTTCTTCCAGTAGGCGTGGTCCGCGGGAGCCGATTCGCCCAGCTCATCGCAGGGCGCCCTCCCGATGTGGAACGCCATCACGTCAAAGAGCCCCGGCCTCGCACGGGTTCCCCTCTGGAGCGCGGCAAGAAAGGCCTTTGCCGCCGCCTGCAACTTCTCTTCGTTCTCCCGCAACCGGTAAGCAGGGAGAGGGCCCATCGTCGCGTGGGAGATAATCCCCGCCCGTCCGGCAACCTCAAAGCCCCAGATGCGGGCCACCGCGTTGAGGTAATCCAGCACGTCCTTGTCCCCCATCACCCCGACGGTGGTGAGGAGGAGTGCCTTCTGCCGGAAGAACCGGGGGCGGTGACAGATATAGGAATGCCGGTCGATGAAGACCTTCATCAGTCCCGAGACCTGGAACGCGTATACCGGGGTGGCAAAGATTACCCCGTCC
>JAQVBZ010000003.1 GCA_028690055.1 Minisyncoccota bacterium
ACGAAGAGAGGGTTGGCATTAATATCAGAAGAATGAGACGAAATATTATTGTAATTGGATTGTCCCGGATTATATACACAATTATTTTGTAATATGAAAGAATGAGTTGACGAGAGTTCATTGGAAACTCCATAAATAGCAGTAGGCCCACTTCCCTTAACTGTATTGGTAATGATGTTATTTCTCACGGTCGTGACATATCCCGATCCGGGGAAATCATAAACACCTCTATCCGCATAAGCAAGCCGAAGTGCAATACCGGTCCTAGAATTTCCATCAATTACATTATTTTCAATCAAAGTGCCATCAAAACCTGCTATTACGATACCTCCGATTTCTGCAGTGTCTAATCCGTTTTTAGTAATTATATTATGATGAATATGAATCCCGGTGGCAGTATTTTTTTCATATTCCCTATATCCATAAATATAAATTCCCATAGTCCGATTATGGTGTATATAGTTATTATATATCTCGATATTATACATCCCCTGAGCCCCTACTTTCTGAAGCTCGATTCCGGCACCACCATGGTTCTCTGATGTTAAATCGTTATTATAGATTGAAACATCCCTGGAATTAGTAATCCGAACTCCGGAGTTATCCCGGTTAGAGCAAAAATTATCGTGGATAGAAACCTTCGAAGCCCTCGTAACCCACACATTATCATGCCCTGTCTTATCTATAATATTATTATAAATATGGACGTTGGTATCTCGAGTGAGATAATTATCAGAATTATGCCAAACCTTTATCCCGTCACCGATCCCATTTTTAAGAACCATATCATGGACTACAACGTTCGAAGCCCCGACCAATTGTATGGTATTTATATGATCATTCGCAACAGAAACTATCTTCTTATGGATTTCGTTTCCGTCAATAGTAAAACCATAAATGGTTATGTCATGAGTCGAATCGCCTTTAGCTTGGAATATCCCTCTGGTCGTGGAATTGGGGTTATGGTATTCCTGTGGCTTCATCTTCACGACAGCAGTAGAAGCTCCGGTTATCGTCGTATTCGATCCGATATACATATTGTTGGGATCGACATTATATGTAGCGGGACCTTTGAAATATACCGTCGTTCCTGTATGGGATGCAGCGTACACAAGCGCCTGCTGAATCTGCACATGGTCATCCGTCCCATCACAATTAAAATCCCCGCTTCCATCTCTTGCGACATAGCAGGTACCTGTGTCACAAAGAGCGGAAGCGTGACTAGGAAAAATACCTACGCCAAAAATACAAAGAAGTAAACAACCGAAAAAAATCTTCGAAACTTTCATCGTTTTAGTATTAGAGATCATAGATGATTTTGTCACTGCGAGAAGTAAATAAGAATCAATCGAACAAACTTCACTTTTTTGTCTCATAAAAGAAGGCGCCGGTAACAATCTTTTCCCCAAAGCGACTTTCTGTTAGTCTCCGGAAGAAGCGATACGGATACTCCCTATCTCCCTATCTAACCTCCTCCCCAACTTGGTAATAATCAAACTCAGTCTGGTTGACCGGCGTTACATAGTTCCAGTCGTATCGGTATTTGTTGAATACGGAGATGGAAGGAATCCTTCTTTTTTTGGTGTTTTCTATAAGATAAACGTCGGGGGTGTTGTTTAATTTAATAAGATTAGAGACGGGATAACTTTCCATTTCGTTTTGAGATATGATTTGGACGTCTTCCCATTTATCGTTATAAGAATTGAAAATGTCTGCAGAGGGGATGTGTTTACGGATGCCATTAGGGGTGAGATAATAGACGGGCTCTGTACCTGTTTCTCTGATAAGATAAGTTTCTTTGTATTTATTCATAGTCGCCTGGTCTACGTCTTTGATATCTTTCCAATTAAAACCATAGTTTAAAAAGACATTGGGATTGGGAATGTGACGTTTTACTCCGTTTACCACCAGATATACTTTGTAATCATCTATCATACGGATAAGGGCATCTTCTATGTCTTTTAGGGCATCGAGAATCTCCTCGGTTATAGTTTTGATAGCTGTCCATTGATAGCCTGATTGTTCAAAAACCTCGGGAGTAGGAATCCATTTCTTCTCTCCATCAATAATGGTATACACTTTGGGAGAGTCTGGAAGCTTAACGAGAGTGCCATTGGGAAGGTCAGCATAAGAAGATGAAGAATCTTTGTAGGTCGCCGTTATTGAGATGTGTTTGGCAGGTGTAATGAGTGTGGTAGTAGAAGCTGTAGCATCAGCGAGATATTCGGTATCCCCTGTCCATTTGTCGAAAACCATTCCCGAGATAGTGGGGTTAGCTGAAATTTCGATCTCTATACCTGCTTCGTAAGAATCGGAACCGGAGCCGTTGTTTACGATTAAAAGATAATACACCTTTTCTTCTTCGCTGTCATCCGTCAGAGGGCTGTCTTTATAGGTAGCAGTCAAAGTGATGGCTTTGTTTGGTATAGTAACCGTGGTGATGAAAGAAGTTATGTTGTCGATATAGTCAGTGTCTCCTGTCCACTTCAAAAAATTGGAAGATGATCCATGGTCATCAGCCTTGATGATAACTTTAGTATCTTGAGGGTAAAGACCATCACCTGATCCGTTAGCTACCGCAAGAACATAGGTTACGATATCTTTGTATGTAGCAGTGAGAGTAATAGCTTTGCTGGGCATCGTTAATGTGGCGGAGGGAGAGATTATACTGGAAAGATATTCGGTATCCCCTGTCCATTTGTCGAATATCTTACCTGATGCGGGAGTGTTGGCGGTGATAGTTGCTTGGGTGCCGGGAGCGTAAGAACCTTTACCATCACCGTTGGTTACGGTAAGAGCGTAAGTAAGGACGGGTATATCTTTGTATGTAGCAGTGAGAGTAATAGCTTTGCCGGGCATCGTTAATGTGGCGGAGGAAGAGATTATGCTGGAAAGATATTCAGTATCCCCTGTCCATTTGTCGAAAATCATTTTAGAGGAGGGTGGGATATTCGCTATTACGGTCACTTTTGTTCCCGAAGCATAAGAGCCTTTGCCATCACCGTTGATTACAGTAAGGACGTAAGTGGCAATAGGTATATCTTTGTATGTCGCAGTAAGGGCTATACCGAAGGCGGGCATCGTCACTGTTGTGGTTGCAGAATTAACATTGGTAACATTAGTCGTATTGCCAGTCCATTTATCAAACATCTTGCCTGATACGGGAGCGTTGGCGGTGATAGTTACTTGTGTGCCTAGAGCATAAGAACCTTTACCGGAGCCATTGGTTATAGTAAGAGGGTAGGTGGTGACTGTAGGGGAGGGAGTACTGCCGGGATTGCCCGGCATCTCAGATTGAGGAGATGTTCCTGAAAGACTGGCTTCTCGGGTATTTCCATATACACCGATGTTTATTCTGCCACCGTTGTTTTGAGGTTCATTAGAAAAAGAGCTGGAAGAATAACCGGCATCAATACAAGGAGAAGAGACGGAATCGGTTATCCAAGAAGAACCATTCCATCTGCCGGCTTTGGACTGAAGATGATAATCAGTAGAAGAGACGAAGAGAGGGTTGGCATTAATATCAGAAGAATGAGACGAAATATTATTGTAATTGGATTGTCCCGGATTATATACACAATTATTTTGTAATATGAAAGAATGAGTTGACGAGAGTTCATTGGAAATGCCATAAGCGGTAGAGACACCACCTCCGGGAGCTGTATTAAAAATGATATTGTTTCTCACGGTCGTGACATATCCCGAACCCGGAAAATTATACACACCCCTATCTGCATAAGCAACTCGATGTGCGATACCCGTCCTATAGTTTCCAGCGATTACATTATTCTCAATCAAGGTACCATCAAAACCTGCTATTACGATACCTCCGATTTCTGAGGTACTTAATCCATTTCCATTGATTATATTATGATGAATATGCAAACCAGTCGCAGCGGAAATATCATATGTACCGTATCCATATACATATATACCCATCGTACGTATATTATGGATATAGTTGTTATATATTTGAATATTATACATGCGTGGAGCATCTTTCTTTTGAATCTCAATCCCTGCCCCGCCATGATTTTCAGAAGTAATCTCATTATCATGGATAGACACATCACGAGAATTATAAACTCGCACTCCTGAATTGTCTCTACATGAAATAAAATTATTATAAACAGAGACGTTGGAAGCGCTCATAATATATACCCCATCATGCCCGATTCTATCTATTGTGTTGTCATAGATAAGAATATTAGTATCCTGAGTAAGATAATTATTGTTATCATGTCGTACTTTTACACCATCGCCGAGACCATTCTTTAGCACCATATTGTGAACCGTCACATCAGAAGATCCTATCAACTGTATCAGATTGATATGATCATTGCCGGAGACAAGCTCCTGATGAATCTCGTTTCCGTCGATAGTAAATCCATAAAAAGTGACACCGCGCACTGAACCACCATTTGCCTGAAACAACGCCCGTGTCAAAGAAGGCGTTGGGAAATTATAATCCTGTGGCTTCATCTTCACGACAGCAGTAGAAGCTCCGGTTATCGTCGTATTCGATCCGATATACATATTGTTGGGATCGACATTATATGTAGCGGGACCTTTGAAATATACCGTCGTTCCTGTATGGGATGCAGCGTACACAAGCGCCTGCTGAATCTGCACATGGTCATCCGTCCCATCACAATTAAAATCCCCGCTTCCATCTCTTGCGACATAGCAGGTACCTGTGTCACAAAGAGCGGAAGCGTAACTAGGAAAAATACCTACGCCAAAAAGACAAAAGAGCAAACAACTGAAAAAAATCTTCGAAACTTTCATTATTTTAACATTAGAGATTTATAGATGATTTTGTCACCACAAGAAGCAGACTAAAATTTTACTTCATTTGAGATAAACCTTACATTCGGCTAGCTAAAAATCTGGATTTGTAATTTAAAAAAGATAATGGATTAAACAAACTGCGAGTTTACTATCTTACGACGCTTCAACAAAAATCACATTAACTTTGCCGATAGGGTCGACATGAACGATGAAAAATTTTTCACACTTAATAAACAAACTGTTTATAATATAATATTTATCACAACGAATGCAGGACATCAAATCTTTATCTCTCTTATCCACTCTTTCAAATTCTTCCCCGAACTTTCTATAAATTTAGAATAAAAATGAGAGGCTGCGGGCGAAATGAGAACGAAGCTTCCGGATCGCAAAACCCCGCCGGCAATATATTTTTCAAGTATCGCTATTGCCGAATGCATATTGTCCGCTTTATCTAAAACCACCCTTTCTCTATCAATTTCTTTCTCAATTAGAGCCGAAGCGGTACCGGGGAAAATTATCACCGCTTTAACTTTTTCATTGATAGCCTCCCCTAACTTCTTATAGTCCACCCCCTTATCATCTCCTCCGACTAACAGGACAGGACTTTCCGAAAAAGCATTGATGCCGGCGATAGTCGACTCGGGAGTGGTCGACTGCGTATCATCAAAATAGCTAATGTTGTCAATCATATAGACCAATCTCAGACGATGTTTGATGCCGGAATAAGCGGAAACGCCCGCCTTAATCGTTTCAGCTTTCACTCCGAAGAGATATGCCGCAGCCGCAGCCGCTAAAGCATTTTGCAGATTGTGCTCACCGACAATCTTAATATCCTGCTTCTGAAATACAATATCCTCCCTATCACCGACACGCACGATTGCATTTTCCCCTTTCATGAAACAGCCATTTTCCAATTCTTTCTGCGAGCTGAAAAGAAAAGCATTCTGCATATGCCGCTGCGCAATTTCCGCGGTCACCACGTCGTCGAAATTCAATACCGCATAATCTTTCTCCCCTTGATACATAATCAGGCTCTCTTTGGCCTTGATATAATTCTCGAAACTGCCGTGGTCATCGATATGATTGGGGGTGATGTTAGTAATAATGCCGATGTACGGACTAATCCGTGAGTTAAGGACGAGCTGTGTACTGCTAGTTTCCAGAAGAAAAATATCCCTATCGGTCATCTCTTCCAGTTTGTCCAGAACCTGCACATTCTGCCGATCGTTGCCGGCAAAATAGAAATGCCCCGGTGCGTCTTCCTTTTCCCACAATTCAAAAATGCTCTTGAGCAAATTGGAAGTAGTCGTCTTACCATTCGTGCCAGTCACGGAAATGATCGGACATGGAGCAAATTCAAAATACAGATTCGTTATCGTCTTGAATTCTACGCCATGTTCATAAAGCGACTTCAGAGGAGCATTGGACGGATATTTGAACCACACTTGCGAAACGAAAACTACATCCGCCTCCTCTACTCCCTGAAGATATTCGGGTTGCAGATTTATCTTAATAGGCAGACTGCGCAAATGTTCCAGCGCCTGAGCACGCCCTTCGCCTTTCAGGCTCAGATGAGTATCGTTGAAATGTTTCTCAAATTCCATCGCATCCGCAGAAAAATCGTGCCCGGTGACGTTCTTCATCCCCTTGGCAACCAAAAAATCTGCTATTGCACTTCCCTCCGCCCCGGCGATACCGACCACGTGAATATTCTTATCTTTGTATTGTTCCAGATTTATTTCCATTTTCCTTATTTTAAACTGATTTAGAAGACATAATCATATTATAGCATCTATCTTTTTCATCTCCAAAAACAATCTGATATATCCCACCTTCCGAACATCCGCGGTTAATCCTAGTTTGCACTCCCCTGCCCGGTCGAATTGACGGACGGGCCGTTTGTTGTTAAAATTAATTAAGAATTAGGAGATTAAGTATGCCAACAGTTGCAACGTATCTAGTATCAATGACAAAAATGCCCTTGGATTACACATGCGCATATGCGCTATGGCTGACCCTACTATGTAGCTTTTGCATCCTGATTTTGACGTAAAAACCCGACAATCAAATCGGGCTTATTTTTTTACTATCCGTCGAACCTCCGCCAAATCATATTTCTCGAAAACTTCGTCTGCGCTCTGCCTTATAACTTTTCCGAATGCATGCGAGGCATGAATAATATTCCCGCGATCTCCCAACTTCTCCCAAATGCCCACATGCTTAGTAGCCGTTTCCCTGTTCTTCATAAAAACCAAATCACCTGTCTCGGCCTCGGACAAGCCCACCATAGCCCCCAGCTTCTTCTGGTCCCAAGAATGTTTGGGCAAGATTATATTAAAAGCATTCTTATAGACCGTCTGAGTGAATCCGGAGCAATCGATAGCCGCGCCAGATTTCGCTCCGAGAATATATTTCACGCCCAAGAACTTTTCTGCCGCGTTGATAAAATTTTCCTCCGAGAAATCGACTGGAATCAGTTCATCGGGTACTGCCACGGTTCCGCCCCGCCATTTATCACGCAAAGATTCCTGCTGCAAATCCACATCCGCCGAATCGACCCAGCCCAAGGTCAGATCACCCGACTGTACCAGTATCTGATTTTCTTTTTGAAAAAGTACGCGCAAGACTTCTCCTTTTTCCGCTTGTGTCACACATATCCGCTTCAAGATTCTTCCATTCATCACAGATGTCGGAACAAATCTGGATTTCAAGTCCACGATATCCGCCTTGACCGAAGCCCAACCGATTTCTTGACTGTTAACATCGCCGAGTACCGAAATGCTGTCTTCGACTTTTTTCCCACACGCGTTTTTTATTTCCGATATAGCCTCTTCCTTTTGTTTCTCAGTCAGGACCTCGCCGCGAACAACCACCGTATCTTCATTCTCTTCCACGTCCAAATCGAACACGGCAAAGCCGTAGCTTCGCTCATATTTTTTTCTCAGGTTTGAAAGTATATTTTGCATATCGGACATGTTTAAATCTTATGCCAGAAACGACGCATCGTCTTTTACTGTTTGGAATGTAATGGGATTCTTCGGGGTACCTCAGAATGACACGATATCTATAGTTACCAATACCACGACAAAAATTATCGGGATTCCTTCTTCTTACTTAGAAAGTACCGCACCGGCCAGTTCCCCGGTGTGAACCCCTTTGTCCACGACCAGCTTGCCGTTTATCACTACATATTCTACGCCTGTCGAATATTGATAAGGATTCTCAAAGCTGGAGCAGTCGTTGATTTTCTGCTCGTCAAAAATCACTATATCTGCAAAATAGTCTTTCTTGAGGAGCCCTCTTTTTGTGATGCCCATCTTCTGAGCAGGAAGAGATGTCATCTTGTAAATCGCCTCCTCCAAGCCGAGAAGTCCTTTCTGCCGAACGTACTTACCCAGTACGCGAGCGAAAGTGCCGAAACATCGCGGATGTACCAACTCTCCACTTCGAACATATTCGATATTGTACGCGGCATCAGCGGAAGAGATAATACAATACTTGTTCTGCATTTCCTTTTCAATATTCTTCTCTCCCAGGACGCCCTTATCAAACACTATGACATGTCCGCCCGCACTAATCAGGAGTTCAATGATTGCCTCCTCCGGCTCAATGGACTGGCTCTCTGCGATATCGCCGATTTTCCTGCCCACCACTTCGCGCATGTTCGGACAGATAGAAACGATGATGTTATTGTAATCGCGGTTCATCCCTTTCATTTCTTTCACAATTTTCCCGCGCAGCTCCTGATCCTTCAGGCGTTCAATCATTCTCTTGCGTCCTCCTTCCGGAACCCAATCCGGCAACAAGATATAAAGGACGGAACCGGTGGTATCGTAAGGATAGATATCAAAATTGATGTTAACGCCCTCTTCGTTGGCAAGGTCGATCATCTGAACCGCTCTTTCCATATCAGGCCAATATTTTTTGCCGATCGACTTGAAATGGGATATCTCGATAGAGACTCCAGTCTCCCTGCCGACCTGGATAGTCTCATTGACACTGGGCAAAAGCTCCTCCGCCTCACCGCGAATATGGCTAGCGTAACAAGCATCGGCAGATTTCAAAATACCTGTCAGATATTTTATTTCTCCGGTACTGGCCATCTTGGAATGAGAAAAAACCAATCCGGTCGACATACCGAAAGCGCCCTCGTTCAAAGCATCGCCCAGCATCTTGCCGATCGACTTGACTTCGCTTTCCTTGATTTTCCGTACGTCGTCGCCCATCAACCCTCGACGGAGAGTCTCATGTCCGACCAGAGTTCCGAAATTGAGACCGATATCCCTTTTCTTCAGTTCCTGCAAAAATTCTTTCGTCCGTGTCCAGTTTACGCTGATATTATCCATATTCACCCACTTGCGCAGCGAACAGACAGAATCAGATCCCAGCACCGGCGCCAACGACGACCCACAGTTCCCGCCTATGATCGTGGTAACTCCCTGCATTACCTTACTGTCC
The DNA here is from genome assembly GCA_028690055.1 of Minisyncoccota bacterium. Classification (GTDB taxonomy): domain Bacteria; phylum Patescibacteriota; class Minisyncoccia; order JAHIHE01; family JAGLIN01; genus STD2-77. The sequence goes on from JAQVBZ010000003.1 coordinate 9,253, forward strand.
AATCTCGGAATCGTAAAAAGTGTCCAAAAGCTATCCGAGTGATCCAAGATGTCAACAAACCCAGGACAAACTATCTTGCCTTTGACATCAATGATTTGTTTCGTCTGGAATTTTCCCGGCAGCTTTTCCACGGCGGCTATTTTTCCGCCCATGATAGCGATGTCCATATCCGTTCTCTTTGCGCCGGACCCATCGATTACCGTGCCGTTTTTTATGACTAGATCAAACATAACATTTTTGTGATTTGATTACCTGTGTTGATTCTATTATACAATCCTTTTTGTTTTTCTTCAATTCTAAAATAGGGGTGTCATAATGAATTCAGCCGAAGAATAATAAAGAGAATATTTAAAAAGTATAAACCCCGCGCCCCAGAAGTCCAATTACCAAACCGACAGCACACATGAAATAAGAGATAACCCAAAAACGCATTACGATTTTGGACTCCGACCAACCCTTAGCTTCAAAATGGTGGTGGATGGGGGCACTGAGAAATACCTTCTTATGCCTGAATTTTTTGGAAGTCAGTTGGATGATTACCGAAAGCGATTCGATAACAAGGATGAATCCCACGAATGGCAGGATAAGAAAAGAATCCGTGAGCATCGCTACCGTCCCAAGCGTCACCCCCAGCGCCATCGATCCTGTGTCGCCCATAAAGAACCGCGCGGGAGGAATATTGAACCAGAGGAATGCCAAGAGGGCTCCGATTATGGCGCCACAAAACATTGCAAGCTCTGTCTTGCCCTGCATAAAAGCAATGGCGGCAAAAACTGCGAGAGCCGGGAGGACTACCCCGCCCGCCAGTCCATCCAGACCGTCCGTTTCATTAAGAGAGAAGGAAGTGGCCACGATGATAAAAATAAACAGCGGGATATACCAGATGCCGATAGTGAGGTCGCCGAACGCCGGGATATGGACTGTGTCCCAACCGAGACGAAAATAGAACCAGTACGCCCCGACAACCGCCACGAATAGATAAAGTAGCATCCGATCTTTCATACTGAGTCCGCCGCCCTTGGGTCCGATACGGAATACCCCCATCATATCATCAAGCATCCCCACAATCGCCGCAAGCACCATCAGCCCAATAGGCAGGAAAGTCTCACTCCGATTAAGAAAGTCCAGCGACTCGAATATAGAGAAGTGAGTTAGTGACGATAGTAGGGAGAAAAGTAGCGCCAATATCAGCACTACCCCCCAAATAATGATTCCGCCCATAGTTGGTGTGCCACGCTTTTTTTCGTGTAAAGCCGTAAAAACAGGAGTATCTCCATCCGCACGGATCTGTTTGCCAATCTTATATTTATAGAGATAGTGTGTAAGCAGCGGAGTCAGCGCCATAGCCACGGCGAAAGAAATAGAGGCAATACCGAAGACTCGCACGATTTCATACACGCCGTAAGAACCTTCAAAGGGAATCATAAGTAGAATTTTAGCTATTTAACTTTTTTAATGCTAGCATCCATGAATCTTTTGTCAATCAAAAAAACCGATAAAAATATGCCCAGGCTGTCTATTGTCACGTCCACCGCGTTACCGCTACGGCCGGAAATAAAAGTCTGGTGGTATTCGTCACTAAGCGCGAAAGTGAGCGCAAAAAGCGCAGCGTACGCGATAGCCCGCCGCCTGCCGATATTCTGCGCCGCCGCCCGATAAAAAAGGAAGGTGAGGACAGCGTACTCCGTGATATGAGCAATCTTGCGCAGGATCAAATCCCAATTATCGGCAAAGTCGCTGCGCAAACTGGGAATACTGGAAAGGTAAAATATGCCTGCGCACCAGAAAAAAACCGGAAGCCAATAAAAGATTATCGATCGCTTTTGTTTTTTGTTTAGCGCAATCATGAATTATAAATTATTCCATAAATTATACCGGAGAGATAAACGAGTATCATCAAAAAAGACATCCCTTTGGAAATGTTGATTTCATATTCTGGCCTGCGATCGCCTTTTTCTTTCGCATTATAGAAGATAAGAATGATTAAGATGCCTACAAGTCCACCGGTCACGCTTCCGGTAAAAGTTATAACCCGGATAAAATCCCGATACCCGATAAGAAAAAATAAATAGGGAACGATGGACGCCAAAAACCAAGATGAATCTTCTTTCATCCGATAATCGTATTGAAAAATCTCCTTCAGTGCAACATTGGAAACGAGATAAGAGGTGATTGTTGCCAAAAACCCGAGAAAAAAACCGGCAACAATAACTCCGTCACCGATAAAGTGACTAAGCCCGACAAAAGATTCTTCGGAAGTCAGATCGCCCGTCACACCCACTATGGCCGCGATGAAAATAACATAAATCAAAGTATAGAGAATTGTCCCCCAAGTAAGCACCTTCTTAATCCTATTTTTTCTTTTTGAAATGATGCTAATAATCTCCGGGACTGCTGAGCTTGCCCCCAATGAAAAAAGTATGACACCGAAAGGCAGAAAAAACTGAGTAAAATCACTGGTCATATAATTCCCAGTATCGATATAGGGGGCACTCTTAAATGATACCACCCCGACAATCACGACCAAGAGCAATACCATCCACGACTCTACCAAGCTGAAAATCTTAAAATCAAAACGAGTAACGATAAAAATAAAAACAAAAGTTAAGGTGGAATATAAAAATTCATCTCCTCCAAGAGAGGGCGAAAGAAGTGAATTCAGGAAAATACCGGACAAGATGATATAGACCATATTGCCGGAATAAAAAGACAAGAAAGAAGCAAAGGAAGCAAGTTGTTTGCCGGTTCCACCCAAATATCTTTTTGCACAGCCCACCAGTCGGCAGCGTTTTTTGCTGCGAAGGATTATCTCCCCATACATAAGATTGGTCACCAGCATCATCACGCCCAGAAGAAACATCAGGGCCATCGAAGGAAGAAATCCCGCCTTTGCTATTACATACGGCAGACCAAAAATTCCCGCGCCTATTGCAGTCCCGATCAGAGTGGCCATCGCCATCAGAAATTCTTTATCTATCAATCTTCCCTTTTTTGCCATTATGACTTTTTATTTTTATTTTACACAAGGAATGCTCACGTATGGAGTAGTAGACTTTAGTCTGCGCTGCTGTCCGATGCGGATAAAACGTGTTAATGCGACATTTTTTTCGGCTTGGGACAGTCGCGCGGGATAAATCCCGCTAATATCCCGTCCGTTCACCACAAATAAACCGATCACTATTCAATGATATCCACCTTCACAATCTCATCCCCCTGCTGCATGCCCTGCACAACTTCTTGTCCTTCCAATACCTGTCCGAAGACGGTGTGCTTACCGTTAAGATGCGGCTGATCCGCCACTGTGACGATAAAAAACTGGCTGCCATTGGTATTTGGTCCGGAATTGGCCATCGCCAATGCACCCACGGTCATCTGGTGCGAAGTCAAATCTTTGTTATACACGTATCCAGCGCTTTCATAAGAATTGATAAGCGAGTCACTGAGCCCCAAGCTCCAAGGATTGATTTCGTCCCCAAAGGAATAGCCGGGGCCTCCTGTGCCGGCGATAGGCAGATTATTGGGATTGTCATTCGCGTCATAAACGAAATCCACGCCTGCCGTGCCTCTGGAATTCGGATCCCCACCTTGAATCATAAATTCGGAAATCACGCGGTGAAATTTGAGACCGTCATAAAAACCTTCTTTGGATAGTTTAAGGAAATTCTCCACGGTCTTGGGAGCGTCTTTGGCATAGAGCTCCAGAGTGATATCGCCATGTGTCGTTTCCATCACAACTTTCTTATTCTCTACGGATTGATTTTCGGTTGATTGTTCCATTTGATTATTTTTTTCCTGTTGGTTAGCTTCATTCTTATTAAACGCGATATAAGATTCGTAAGCGGCCACCACTAGCAACAAGAGCAATAGCGCAAATACCTTGTTCTTTTTCTTGTTCTCTTTTTGCGCTACTTCCATTTCTTTTTGCGCTTCTTTTCTCTGAAGCTTCAACTTCTCTTTTCTTCCCATAGTTTGTGATATTAATGTTTAATGGATATTCTCTCCTTGCATGCAACCGACCGACAGCCTAAACATAATTATCGGTTATTTCCTCTTTCCTCTTTTTTTCTCTTCTCTTCTTCCTTCTCCTTGCGCATCATTTTAATACCTTCCAGAGTCAGCCAGATTGGCATGAAGAGGTTCAGATATTTTTCATACAAACCTTCGTATTCCTTTTTTGCCATATTTTTATCAAATTAATTTTTCATAACCGACTATCGGTTATTTCCTCTTTCCTCTTTTTTTCTCTTCTCTTCCTCCTTCTCCTTGCGCATCATTTTAATACCTTCCAGAGTCAGCCAGATTGGCATGAAGAGCTCTAAATATCTTTCATATAAACCCTCAGTTTCCTTTTTCTTGCCTACTCTTGTCCACATATTTTGATCAAATTTGTTTCAATTGTTCCACTTCAACACGAAAAGTGTCGCCGCGCTTGATATTGCCCTTAAGGAATTCCACGGCGATGAGATTCTCCAGCTTCTCCTGCATGGTTCGTTGTAAGAATCTCGCCCCATACTCCGCATTATACCCGACTTCTACCAAATAAGAAACCGCTTCGTCGCTGAGCTCGACTTTGATGCCCTGCGCCTCGTCCAGTCTCTTAGCGAGACCCTTGATCTGCAGTTGAGCGATCAGGAGTAAATTCCGCGGCGTAAGGGAGTGAAAAACGATCTTATCCGTGAAGCGATTCAGGAATTCTGGAGTAAAGTACTGCAAGAGGTAAGGATCCAGCATCTCTAAGATTCTATCATTATCACTATTCTCGTCAACAAATATCTTGCTCACCTCTTTGCTTCCGGCGTTGGAAGTGGCGATAATTATGGCGTTGGTAAAATCCACCGTCCGCCCCAGATTATCCGTCAGCCGCCCGTCGTCAAAAACTTGCAAAAAAAGGTTCAGAACATTCTTGTTCGCCTTCTCCAATTCGTCCAAGAGCAATAGAGAGAACGGATTGCGTTTGACCGCCTCGGTCAGGATACCGCCACCGGCATTATCATCACTGCCTTCCGAAGAAGAATAGCCAATCAGTTTTTCCACACTGTCCACCGTCTGATATTCGCTCATATCCAGCCGGATCATCGCTTCTTCATTGCCATAATAAATCTCCGCCAGCGCTTTGGCAAGCTCGGTCTTACCCACCCCGGTCGGCCCTATGAATAAAAATGCTCCGATAGGGCGGTTTTGCAATTTCATCCCCACCCGCACCCGACGAATAGCTGAAGACACGGACTTGATTGCCTGATCCTGCCCGATAACCCGCCGATGCAGACTCTCTTCCAGATTCAAAAGTTTTTCCGCCTCGTTAGAATTTATACTCTCCAGAGGAATGCCGGTTTTTTCCGTAATGATTTTCATGATATCCTCGTCGCGCAGTGTCTGCCCCTCGCCCCGGCGACGTACCTCTACGGCTGTTTCCGAGAGCAAATCGATCGCCTTGCCGGGCAGCAAACGGTCGGGGAGATATCGATTGGAAAGTTCCACTGTTTTCTTGATAGCGCCGTAAGTCATTGTCACGCCCTCTCGTGCCTCGATATATCCCGCTTGGATAGCCAGGACCTGGAGTGCGTCTTTCTCGTTAAGTTCCTCCACTTTCACTGTATCAAAACCGTTAGCAAAATCGCCGCGCGGTTCAATGAAGCGATGATAATTACGATAATCGGTCGAGCCGATAATTTGAAAAAGTCCTTGTGAAAGGATAGGAGACAAAATTTTGGAAGCGTCGAATCCTTCCCCGTTTCCCGCCGCCGCCAGATTATGAATATCGGGAATATATAAAATAATGTTCCCGCCGCGTCCCATATCTTCCAAAACTTTTTGAATCCTCAGCTCCAGGTCTCCGCCAGCGCTAGCCCCCGCAATCAATGCGGTAATATCCAACACCACCAGTCTCTTGTCGCGCAGCGTCGGCAGGACCTCGTCGTGGATCATCCGGTTGGCCAATGCTTTGACAATCGTGGTGCGTCCGCTACCCTCCTCGCCGACAAGTAACGCATTGTTCTGACTGGTTCTTTCCAAAATCCGCATCAGTTCGTCCAGCTCTCTACTGCGATTAACGACATTTCCTGTCAGCCCCGAACGGGCGCGATCAGTCATATCGTAACTGAATTGATCTAGCTCGGGAGTAGTGCGCGCCGTCCAAGCTTTATTCATTACCGTATGTGTAATCTTACGCGGACGCCCATTTCCTATTCGCACCTTGCCCAAACTCCTCGTCCAAAGCAAGGCGCTGCGGATGTCCTGTAAATCAAATTTGGCATCGTGAAAATATTTTTCCATATCTTGGTCACAGAAAAGCGCGAGAAAAAGTGCTTCCGGCTCGATCATATCGAAACCCGCGATTATACTTTCCTGCAGCGCGAAAATCGCGAGCTGCTTCATTTCCGGGCTCATCACGGTCCCTTTCTTTCTGTTGTAATGATCGTTTGTAGGCAGATGCTTAATGGCATCGTCCAAAAACGCACCGAAAGCCTTAGTATCTATTTCCATTCTCATCGTCAAACTCCTGATATCATCATCTCCCAGCAGAACTCTCGCCAGATGAAAAACACCGGGGGCCTGCGCATGATCGTGCGCCAGATCCAATGCTTTCTTCAACATGCCGAGCGTCGAAACGGAGGCGAAGGCGGACACGTCTATGGCTTTTTCCAGCTTGGCAGGATTTTCCTCATAGAAAGGCTTGAATTCTGTATCTGTAAGACTGATTTCCTTGCGGGAAAGATCGGCGGTTCGGGCAAAATAATAACAGCACATCGCGCCCAAAAGGCCCGACCAAAAAAGCAGAGTTCCCACTCCCCGCTCCGTAAAAATCACACCGAGAGCCTCTACAATATTCAAAGCGAAATAATAGGCGGCAATAACAAGGGCGCCGAAGATATCATCCTTCGCAAGACGAACCGAGTCTACATCGCTTTTGAAACTCACAAAAAAATCCCCATTTTGAGAAACAATGAAGAAAACTCCGTAAATCAGGGCTGCGAACGCCAAGAAATAAGAGAGGAATCGCGCCGAAGATTGCAGCGCGTGACCGAACAATCGGAAAAAAGAAAGATTTCCCGACAAGTCAGAACCCCAGAAATAATCCCCCGCGCCGCGGACGCGCAACAAAACTCCGCCGCCATCGCAGGTAGGACATTTCGACCCGTTATCCCGAAATCCGTCAGCCTGACATTCGGGGCACCGGATCACTTCCGACACGGCTTGATTCTCTTGTTTTCCTTGTTCCTCTGGCATTGCAAAAAATTATCCGACTAAAAGATAAAACAGGTTTTCCCAAAACATCACGAGCGCGACAGGAGGAAGTAATAGCCAGAGAGCGTAGCAGGCGATAATAAGAAACGAAAGAAAAATTGCGAGTAGAATCCCGAAAAACACCCGGCACAGACGAAAAATCGGACCAATCAACTTGCCGATAAGGGAATAATCGCCATAGATGGGCTGAAAGATCAGTTTCAGATTGATTAAGACACCAATATCCCTCCCCACACCCTTAATCATATTTACTTCCCTGTGCCAGAAATCTTGCGATCCCCGAACATACCAAAAAGACAAAAAGCCTGATATGCCTTTGAAGATTCGAAAAGGTGATAAGATAAAAGAGTCAGTTGCCATGGAAATGGATTTTAGAGGGGTATCGTATTATTATCAAAAATAAACACCGTCATCCTATTGTGTTCAAAGATGACACAGAATATACTGCAAGATATAACGAAACAGGAAAAAACAAATTATCCCGGATCAGGTTAATCTGATATAATTAACCGAAGAGTAAACGCAAAAAACGAGAGTAACCTTGAGTTCATTATACCATAAATTATTATTTTACTTAAATAGATGATTAACAAATACATCATAGAAGAAATCGTCAAGCGGGCCGCTGCGGGGAAGAAAGATTTTTCCGAAAAAAAGATATCTAAAATCAAGCGGGCCGCCTCGAAAAAATTCGGCACCTCCTGTCCTACAAACATTGAGCTACTACGTGAGTATCGCAAACTGTTAGCGCAGAAAGAAATTGTAAAAAGCGAAATCATCGAGAAAGCGCTGGTCACAAAAGAAATCCGCACCGAGTCTGGCGTGGCTATCGTGGCGATTCTGACCAAACCTTACCCCTGCCCGGGAAAATGCGCCTACTGCCCCGACGAGAAAAATATGCCCAAGAGTTACCTTTCCAACGAACCGGCCGTGATGCGCGCGGTACTCACCAAATTCCGTCCGTACGAGCAAGTGAAAGCACGATTGGAATCGCTGGAAACCACCGGACACAAGACCGACAAGATTGAACTCATCGTAATGGGCGGGACTTTTTCGTATCTTCCCAAACGCTATCAGACTTGGTTTACCAAAGAATGTTTTCGCGCCTGCAATGAATTTGGCAAAGAAAAGGGAATTTATAAAGATTTAGATTTGGAAGCACAGCAAAAGAAAAACGAAAAAGCTAAAAAAAGAATCATAGGGCTGACGCTGGAAACGCGTCCGGATTATATCGACGAGAAAGAAATTCTCAGTATGCGCAAATTAGGCGCCACGCGCGTCGAACTCGGAGTGCAGAGTGTGTATGATGATGTTTTGAAGCTCAACCGGCGCGGACACGGCGTAGCGGAAACCGTGCGCGCCACCCGGCTGCTCAAAGAAGCGGGCTTCAAGGTCAACTATCATATGATGCCGGAACTCCCCGGCTCCGACGTGGAGCGGGACGTGCAAATGTTCGCGGAGCTTTTTGGCAATCCCGATTTCCAACCGGATATGATAAAGGTCTATCCCTGCGTAGTCGTCAAAGGCACCCTCATCTATAAATGGCTGCGAACGGGAAAATATCAACCCTATTCCGACCAAGAGCGCCTCGACATGCTAGCGCGCATCAAGAAGAATCTCCCCTACTATGTCCGCGTCACGCGTCTCATCCGCGACATCCCCTCGACCAGCATCATCGCAGGCAACAAGATTACGAACCTGAGACAAGCACTCGAAATGAAAAGTGAAAAGGAAGGATGGAAATGCAAATGCATCCGCTGCCGGGAAATACGCAGCGAGACGCAGGTAGAAGAAAAAGATTTGCAACTTTTTCGCGAAAGCTACGAAGCATCCGACGGCAAAGAAATTTTTCTCACTTTCGAGGACAAAAAACGCGAACACCTCTATTCGCTGCTGCGGCTAAGGATAAATTCCGAAGAAGCCGGTGCCAATCATTTCATCCCCGAACTACGAAACGCCGCTCTCATTCGCGAAGTCCATACTTACGGCAAACTCGTGCCAGTCAAAACCCGTGACTCCAAATCCGCCCAGCACATCGGACTCGGGAGAAGGCTTCTTTTGGAAGCGGAAAAAATAGCCCGTGAAGAATTCGGAGCAAAAAAAATCGCCGTCATCAGCGGTGTGGGCGTGCGTGATTATTACCGTAAAAATGGTTATAAGTTAGAAGGAAGTTATATGGCGAGAAAATTATTATAGAAACCTCCTAAAATTTCTAAATAACGCGGGGGTATCATCCTGAATGTAGCGGAGCGGAACGAAGGATCCCGTTACTATAATGGGATTTTCGGAGTACCTCAGAATGACACGGTTCATTTAAATAAATTTAATCAACATATTTTGTAAATTGTATTTAACCACATCCCGAAAGGATGTGCGAAAGCAGGTAAAAACATAATCAATGAAATATCGTCTGGTGCGTATGGTTCACGCCCTTTCAGTCGTGGTCCAACAAATTAAAAACGCATTCCATAGAAACGTTATATTCTATGAATTATATTTAGGGGTCACGTCTGAAAAGGTATGAATGTTAAGCAAGGCATTTTTCTCTTGAGATAAAAAATTCTTGTTTTCGACGCTATCTTCTCATTTCCAAAACAATCTCCTCTCCGTTTTCTTTTCTTTTTCCCGCACGATCATAATAGCCTATTCTGACATCAGAAAAACCTGCTCCTTCCGCCAGCGCGCGTAATTCCTCCTCGGAAAATTGGTGCACGAAACGATTTACTATTGCCCCGCGTGTACCTTTCCAAGGCACGGTAACATCGCCACTGATTTTTCCCTCTAGTTGCGACCCGATATCAAACCGGCCACTCGCCCATTCGTTAAAAAGATTCCAGACAGTGATTTTCACGCGACCGTTCGGTCGCAAGACCCTCCGTATCTCCTCGAAAAACTTTTTGTGCAGCAGGGGCGATGGCAGATGATGCAATACCGCAAAACTGATTATAAAATCAAATTCTTCGTCTCTGACCGGCAATTCTGTCGCCTCGCCTATGACAAAACGCACCCGGCCACTCTCGATTGCTCCCATATACCTTTCCTCGGCAATATCGATCAGGTTCTCCGCGATATCTACACCCATATAACAAGCTTCTTTCTTCAACAGAAAAGGCAGCATCAGCCCGTTGCCGCAGCCGATGTCCAGCACTGTCGCGCCTGTCGGCAAATCGCCGATAAGGTTAAGCTTGATCTGCGAAGGTCGGCTCCGACTCTGATCCCATTCCCGAGCGATAAGATTGTAGTCGTCTTTAACTTTTTTCACTATCCTCTGCGGATCGGTTTGTGACATATATTTAAAATTACAATAAAAAGTTGCTACCTTAATAATAGTTTTTATAGGAACTTTTGTCTACAAAAAAAGGGAAGAGCATAAGTTCTTCCTTAAATTTAAAACGGTAAGATTATATCGTCGGCGTCGAAATTTATTTCGAGTACTACATCTTGTAGCGGGCGCCAGTTACCGTGAACATAAACTTTGAAGTTAAATTTCGTACTTGCTGGAATCAAATGCCACAGGGCTTCGTATGCAGTATTTATTTCACTGCGATCGAACTCTAGGTGGTACGTCTTATCATACTTATCTATGCGCTCTAACATCTTTATAAATAATGTAGGACTGCTGCATATTTTAAACGCTACTTCCGAACTCGGAATTTCCACATCTATACCACCGGATTCTGAGGCAGTAAGAGAGTATAATTTGCCTTCGGTGTCTCCATAACTGCGCTTTGCAGGAGACGCAGTAGCTGACGATACGGTTGTCGACAGCACAATCAGCACGATAAGTACCGATGATATTTTCCGTATTTTTCTCGATGAGATCATTCTATCTTTCTCCTAAATAGAAAAACCCCCAACCACCGTCGTCAATCCTAGCATAAAAATATTATTTGTCAGTTGATTGATCTGATTTTAGCTGCGGATTTATTTACAAAGAAGCGCGAAATAATCCGCCTTTTAAGACCACGAACTATGGTAGGGCCAGGCTGAGGCTCCTTTTTTCTCATGACTTCAGATGCCTGCAAATAGCCATAAAACTGCCCTTGATTCCCATTCCGAAACTAACCGGAAGCAAGACTCAGCTCATCCACAAAATCCCCGAAGGAATAATCATATGGATTGGATAAAATCAGAAAATACTTTCTGCCATCCCTTTAATATCCAAAAAACAGAAAAAATGTCCGGCAAATAAAACTATAAAAATAGCCAAGCTGTTCCAAGGGCATAACCGAACTTCTCGCAGCCTCATCCATTTTTGAAAGATAAAAAACAGACATAAAAATTCTTATTTCTCGAATCTTTATGCCCGCACTGCATGATTTACAATTTTATATTTTCATTTCTTCGACCAGCTTTCTTACATCCGGGCCATAGTCATCCTGATACCCCTCATCACCGATACATGCGCGTTTTGACACTTGTCTGCTCCACATCCATTCTCCGTCCTTTATTTCGAACTGCATATTAGGAACAAAGAAATATACCCGCGCATGGAACTGCGCCGCATCTGCGACATCATCGACGGTCCATTCATGAAGATGGATACCGTTTTCGCCAACGAATTGCACCCCTTGCTGCCCGAGTTGCATCGCACACCTATCACTGGTAGCGATTTTAATATCACTGATTTTATCGAAATGGACCTGGAATGATTCGGTCCCGCTTTTTTCAAAATGATAAGCGGATGCCGGTTGTACTGCTATGACTATGGATAGCAACGATACGATGGCCAAGGAAGAAAGCCCCTTTTTGTTCTCCATATTTTTCACCTCAACAGAAACGTGTGCCGTATTCACAAAAAGACGCAAAAATTTTGCGCCTTTTTGTAAAATACGACCCACTGTCAGTTCAACCTAAAACCTGGTTTGAATCGACCTTACAATCGTTATGACTTCAGATATCGGCGGATGGCAATGAAGCTGCTCAAGATTCCCATGCCTACCCCGATTAGAAGTAATACCCCGCTGATGTTCCAGAAATTGCCTATGAAATAGTCATACAGATAAAAACCGGAAAAGATTTGTGCCATCCGTACGGACAGCGAAACAGACAAGAGGTAAGTGAGTAGCATGGTTACGGCGCATCCTATCACCCCGAAAATCGCGCCCTCGATAACAAAAGGCAGCTTGATATACCAGTTGCTCGCTCCCACCAGCCGCATAATCTCAATTTCGACTCGATGCGAATACATCGCTAATCGTATAGTATTGAAAGCAATCAAGATACTGATGGCCACGAAGAGCAGCGTGAGCGTGGTGATACCCCGACGAACATTATCGAGCGCATTGGAAAGACTCTCGATTACGTCTTTATTCTCTCCGTAGTCCACTTCCTTAATGATTGATTTATAGTTCTGATTGCCTTTGATATAATCATCTACTGTCTCAAACTGTCCCAGCTCATTGGTCTTTATATTAAGCACGGCGAAGAGAGGATTATCCCCCAACTCTTCAAGGCTCTCATTGATATCCTGATCATCCACATGCGCCTCTTTAAAACTTAAGAGAGCCTGATCTTTGGAGACATAAATCACGCCCTTGACCTCCGACATATTTTCCAAATCCTTCTTGAGACTGAGAATTTTCTCCTCGCTGGCATCGTCCTGGAACTGGATGGAGATATCTATCTTGTTCTGGAAAGATTGCAGGGTATGATTTCCCACCGCATCGATTACCAGGCTTACAGATACGGTAAAGAGCGCTATCACGATAATTATAACGGTCGCCATATTCAGCCAAACGTTCCGGGTTAAATCCTGAACGGCTGAAGTTATAAGCCTCTTGAAACTTCTACTCCAAAACATCATTTTTGTTTCTGAAAATTGATAAAGATTATATCACAAAGACTATATATACGTGTATGACTTTGTAAATATCGCCCCCTCTCCCATCGGGAGAGGGTTAGGGTGGGGGAGGAATAATGCTCTTGTATCCCAATCCTATTTTTCACAGTTCCGTCCCGCGTAATAACGGGATCCTTCGGAGTACCTCAGAATGACAGGTTAAATCTTATATGATATATTTCCCTCGGTCAAGCTGGTCCTTGGCAATCCTGCCGTTGTCAATCGTAATGACTCTTTTATTGAGAAGGTTTACCACTTCGTGATTGTGCGTCGCCAGAATGACAGTAGTACCGTACTGATTAATTTTGGTGAGCAATTGCACGATATCCCAAGTGTTGACCATATCCAAGTTTCCCGTCGGCTCATCCGCCACAATGATATCCGGACGGTGTACCAATGCCCTCGCAATCGAAACGCGCTGCTTCTCTCCGCCCGAAAGCTCATGAGGATAGCGGGCGACTTTCTCTGCCAAACCGACGATGTCCAAAACTTGCGGCACATCAATCTCGATTTCCTGATCACTCTTGCCGGAAACTTCCATAGCAAAAGCCACGTTCTCAAAAACGGTTTTTTTGTCCAGAAGTTTGAAATCTTGGAAGACCACGCCGATATGTCTACGCAACACGGGCAGCTTGCTTTCCTTGATCTGAGTGATATCGCGACCCTTGATATAAACTTTGCCCTGTGTCGGTTTTTCTTCGGCAAATATCATCTTGAGCAACGTGGACTTCCCCGCCCCGCTCTGGCCGACGATAGAAACGAACTCCCCTTCTTTGATTTCGAAATTGATATCATGAAGAGCGGCTCCGTTCTGGTTGTATTGTTTAAAAACGTTATCAAAAAGTATCATCTTTTGGTTCTTTATATCTTATGCCGAATTAACGCAATGCTATAAGCATCTTACATCCCATCGAGAAGGCAGGGCCGGTAGAAACAAATAATTTTTAAACATTATTTTCTCCGCATTGTCCGATTTTCTACTTCTTCTCCGCTTTCGCCTTCTTTAATTTGAAGACTTTTCTCTCATTATATTCCGAAACTTTTCCGTTATTCCACTGCTGTACCGGGCGCAAATATCCCACCACGCGCGAATAAACTTCGCAGGGCTGTTCAATCAGACATTTGGGGCAAGTAAAATGTTCTCCTACCAAATAGCCATGATTCGGGCAAATGCTGAAAGTCGGAGTCAGCGACAGATAAGGCAGAGAATGCTTCTCGAAAATCTTCTTAATGATCAGTTTAGCCTCTTGACCGCTCGGCAGTCTCTCTCCTACAAAAGCGTGTAGCACTGTTCCTCCGGTATATTTGGTCTGTAACGGATCTTGCAATCTTACCGCTTCAAAGAGATCGTCAGTATATCCTACCGGCAGCTGAGTCGAATTGGTGTAATATGGTTCTCCTTTTGCTTTAGCTTCCTGAATTTTTGTAGCTTTTGTCATAGTTTTAAAATTATGTTTTAAAAATATCCGGTCCAAACAAGATTCTTTATATTACTGTGCCGAATTTCTCGTCGTCAGCGATAATCGTTTTAATTGACTCCCGCCCATACTTTCGCGACATCATAAGAGTCGAACTGCTGCTGCTGCAAAGACCTCATATCTACTCCAAAAGCCCCGTAGTCTTTATTAGCCAAATCATAAATCGCCGTCTGATAAATCATTTTGCTGTCATCCGTCGAGAAGACAACGTTACCTACCATATCATATTTACTATCCATGATTCCAAAAGACATAAATTCATCTTTTCGCGCAGGATTGTAAAGTTTAAATATCACTGAACCGTCAATACTATCAGTACTTACAACCACGAGAGTAGTTCTATCATGAGATATGGTCTTCACGGAACCCTCTGTTTCTCCGTATATTTTTTCCATTTGCCCGGATTTCAAATCAATTCTATAGAGACATGAATAATTATCTTCGAACGGTATATATCCGCCCGCCCCTTCGCGCTTCGTAGTCAAGAACAGACTATTGCCAGCCTGAGCCAAACGTTTAACGGAAAAATAAAAATCTTCTTTCATCTTCCCGATTTCGATTTCTCCGTTCTTAACCGTAAACACCTGAGAAATATCCTTCCCGTCCTCCGCCTCTATTTTTAGATTATCAAGAGAAATTGCATTTCCGATTTTATTGTTTTCTACGGCCTGTTCAGGGTTTTTGTCCCCCATAAAGACACTGAAATTATCGAAATAATACAAAGTCGCGCATATCAGCAAAATAACTGCCAACGCCAGAACAGTTTCTAACGGATTCTTCTTTTTTTCCGGAGAATTCCCCGCATTCTCGACCCACTCTTCCATATTTTTTACAGATTAGGTTAAGATTAGGCTAAAAAATATCAGTTATCCGTTAGGCAGCTTTTATTGCGAAACAGTTATGCATTCCGTACTCCCATTATACATCAAAAAGTTATTTTTAGGTAGTCGCACTCTCCACTACTTTCTTATCAGCCTTTCTTTCCTTCAAGAAAAAGAAAATTCCGGCAGAAATATAAAATAATGCGGACACGAAAGATAGAGAGGCGAGAGAATACGCACCCAAAACATCGATTGTAGCCGTAGTTGCAAATATCATAAATATTACCACCAATACACTTAAAACAGCTCCCGCAAATTTTCTCCGGCTAGACGACAAACCGACCACTTTCCTCTTCAACCTCAAGAAAACAACAGGAGAAATAAATATAAAAGAATACAGGACAATAGCTAAATAACCGCCAAGTCCGATTCCATCAGAACAATGATTCTGATAGCACCTTATATCATCGGGAACGACAGACAAAAAAGTAAAGATAAGATAAAAATCCCCATAATGCCAAACGCCAGCCTTTAATTTTCATCTTTATAGCTAAAATAAAATTAACTCCTCAGCCTCGCCTCGATAAAACCCTCGATATCTCCATCCAGCACATCTTCTGTCTGTGCCGTTTCCATTTTGGTTCGATGATCCTTGACCATTTTGTAGGGATGCAAAACATAGGACCTGATCTGATTTCCCCACTCTGCCGATTTATATTCTCCCCGCAAATCCCGTTTCGCCTTTTCTTCTTCTTCTTTTCTCAGCGTATATAATTTTGACCGCAACATATTCATCGCCTCCTCTTTGTTCTGCATCTGGCTTCTTTCGTTCTGGCACGCTACCACGATTCCGGTCGCAAGATGCGTGATGCGTACCGCCGAGTCCGTTTTGTTGACATGTTGCCCACCTGCGCCCGAGGAACGATAGGTGTCGATGCGGATTTCTTCATCCCTTATCGGTACTTCGGCATTGTCAGCGATTTCCGGCAGAACTTCAACCGAAGCAAAAGATGTTTGACGCAAGCTGTCTGCATTAAAAGGCGACAAACGTACCAATCGATGCACTCCGATTTCATTTTTCAGATAACCGTAAGCATATTTACCCGTAACCTTAAAAGTAGCACTCTTGATGCCGGCCTCCTCGCCGCGAGAATCATGAGTGATTTGCGTTTTGTAATTTTTTCTTTCCGCATACCGAAGATACATCCGAAGCAGCATCTCGGAGAAATCCTGAGCATCCACTCCGCCCGCCCCGGAGCGTATCGTCACGATAGCATTGGACGGATCATTTTTTCCGTTCATAAAGACCAAATGCTCGTTTTTTAGAAAGATTTCCTCGATTTCAGCAAGTTTATTTTCGATTTCCGCCTTAAGTTCTTTATCCTCCTCACTTTCCGCGAGTTTCGCCATTTCCTCCAAACTTGCGACTTCATCCCGGAGTCCATTCCAAAAAGCGATCGTTTCTCGACCGTTCTCGATTTGCCGCATTATCTTCCCTGCCTTCTCCGGCTCGCTCCAAAAGTCTTCTTTCTGACTCAAAGACTCCAGTTCCCACACCTCTTTTTCCTTTTGAGCGAGGTCAAAGACGGTCACTTACGGCAAGTATCCTGTCTTTCAGATCCTCAATTTTTTCGATGGTTTCTTTCATGGGGAAATTATAGCATAGAATAAATATAATAAAAAATGGACGAAATAAAAGGCCTTCAAAAAGAATCAGGCCTCAAAACTTCAGTTTTTGATTGTTTTTATTTTCTTCTAAGCGACACTATGTAATATTTAGTGTCGTCTTTTTCCGCTTCCTGTCCTATTACATCCCTTTTTTCTTCCCGCCTAATTTCTTCGCAGACAATTTTAAACGATTTCACTTTAAACGATTTCAATGCCTCTTCTGCCCCCTCCTTAAAAACCGACGTATTCTCTTCAGCTCCTATCCAAATAGGGAAGGTGTAACCTTTGCCTTCTTTTTTGGCTGCACCTATCTCTTTTTGACAAAACCCAATCACGTCACTCGCAATTTTTTTTATTTTTTTTATTTCTTCTTTACTTTTATCTTTAGTCATGACTTACCTCCAAAATTTTATTGTTTACCCCACAGAGCTTTTCCTGGGAGGGGTAACTTCATATTGTATATTAGTCTTACCCGGATGTCCAGCCAATCATCTATATCTCGAAACCGGATGAATTATTTTAAAATTATTTGCTGTCACCGATTGTTGTCCGTAAAATAAAAAACAAGCCTTTACAAAGGTTTGTTTTATGATGAGCCATCTGTCGGGATCGGACCGACGACCTGCGGTTTACGATACCGCCGCTCTACCAACTGAGCTAAGATGGCCGAAAAAACTAAAAATGCCCAGAATAAATCTTGCATATTCATCTTATATTCTATTAGGAAATAGGTCAAGATGCACAGTTGGTTCAATCGTCTCGATTGAAATTTCCGTTTTTATTTCACAAAAAACTTTTCCATTTTATATTACCCTACCTAAACATACGAAGTTTTTCCAAACACCTCTTTAAGTGATTTGTACCGGTCTTCGGCTCCCGCTTTTACCTCCCCAAAGAATATCCTCTTATTAAAATCACGCTCTATTTTCTCATTCACCCATTCGATAAATTCCCTATAGGCTTTCCCCGCGGGGATATGTTTCCAAGCAAACTGGATATAAAAATCAGTATTCAAATGAGCCAAAGCATCCGCAGTCGCCAAAACTTTTCCCTCTATGGTCCGAGGTAAATTTTCGCCCCTACATGAATGAGGCTCAATGATTACCGCCAGGACTTCTTGGATCTCTTCGTTCGAATATCCCGACTCTTTTAAGACCTTGATTGTTTCCGCCTTGGAAACTTCTTCGAATCCTTGGGCATGCCTGTCGATGAACACATCTCCAAAATCGTGTAGCCAAGCCCCGGCCACAGCTAAATCTTCATTGGCACCAAACTCTTTAGAAAGTTTTTCCGCGTTTTTAGCCACGAACTGAACATGATTTTGCCATGACCATTGAGCAAAATCCTCTTTTGAGGAGACATAAGCACTCTCAACTAACCGAGCAACTCTGTAATGTTTCATTAAACTTATATAGTTAATTATGAACTTTTAAAAGATTATTAGATAAAACTCTGAGCGGATAACGGGAGTCGAACCCGTCTCTCAACCTTGGGAAGGTCGCATAATACCGATATACTATATCCGCAAATATTTCACCGCACGTTGCCATTATACCCGCCCTTTCGCCGATTTGCAAGTTAGAGCCTATATTTCCTCTCTACTGGCAAAGAAATAATTCCACCATTTTGTCCGATTGGGAATACTGGCTTCCCTTGCCTCTTCATCAGCCTGAACTTCCTCCACGCTTTTATCTTTTTCCTTTATCATCAATACTTGTTCGCCCTCGGCCTTCAGATTGAGTCTCTTGCGCGCCTCCGCCTCCTTATATTGATCGGTCTTGTAATATTCAAGAAGCTGCGAGAGATCATAATTGTCTTTCTCCATGGAACCTATCTCCGCTTTAAGCACGTCGATTTCTTTTTTGATTTTGTATTCACGATAAAGCTCCTTACTGAGCGCCGACCCTAGGCACAAAACAACCACCACGACAATCAACGCCGCCGCTTGGAACGTGACCTTCTTGGAAGAACTTCTTTTTTTGTTGATTCCTACCATTGTCTTTTGTGCTTTTATATTTATATATTTTTCAAGGACACGCGATCGGACCGAGTCTGACGTAAATTTTCGTGGACTTCGGACAAAATCAATGATAAAATAATATCAGGGTAAATCTCACCAAAATAGATTTCGTCCCACTTTTACCTATAATCAAGCTACTCTATATGAAGAAAAAGAAAATCTTTGAAACCCTCAAGTTTTTTGCCGTTTTGTTAGTAGGAATAAGTGTCATTGTGTCGCTATTCGCGCCATTCATACTCAGCTACTCACAGAAGTAATATACCATATTTTCTTAGAAAAGGTAATCATTCTGCCACGGGTTTCTGCCGGTCCAATCGTTTCGATTGAACCTTTTGTTTTGATTGCAAGAATATCCTAAACAACCACATCAATAATGCCATTACGAGATGTAGGGGCACAATATTTTGTGCCCTTTTCGATATGACAATTTTTCTAACGTAATCCACAAAACGTAAGATAATATCTATTCTGCATAGGTTCAGGATTGCCGCGTCGTCGCAAAGACCTCCTCCTTGCAATAGCAGAAACAGACAAGAACTATCCCGAATAATAAAATCCCACTCCGGAAGGAGCGGGATTTTTATCAAAAGACTCTTATTAAATGTCCAAATTCTGCACGGTTTTGGCATATGTCTGAATAAATTTCTTGCGTGGAGCCACCTCATTGCCCATCAGGATATCAAATACCGAATCCGCTTCCTCCGCATCCGCAATAAAAACTTTTTTCATAATCCGAGTTTGCGGAGACATTGTAGTCTCCCATAATTGTTCCGGATTCATTTCTCCTAAACCTTTATAGCGTTGAACATTGATGCCCTTCATCTCGCCCTCACCACCATCAAAATCATCTCCGGGAACAGCCGCTGCTAACTCATCTCCTTCTTCACCTGCTTCAATTACGACCACCTCTTCGGCTCCGGGCTTCTTTCGTTTAGCGACCTCTTTCTGCATTTCCACGATTGCAGCTGCCCTTTCTTCCTCCGTGAAAGCATAAAGATATTTCTTGCCATATTGAATCTTGTAGAGCGGCGGCTGAGCGATATATACATGCCCGTCAGTGATAAGATCCTCAAAGTAACGATAGAAAAGAGTGAGTAGTAGCGTTCTAATATGCGCTCCGTCCACGTCCGCATCGGTCATAATAATGATGCGATTATAACGCAGCTTGGTTATATCGAATTTATCGCCGATTCCGACCCCCAGTGCGATAATAAGGTTCTTGATTTCCTGCGAAGTGAACACGCGATCCAGTTGCGCCTTTTCCACATTCAAAATTTTTCCTCGTAGCGGCAAGATAGCTTGAAATTTCCGATCTCGTCCCTGTTTGGCCGAACCGCCTGCAGAATCTCCCTCCACGATATAGAGTTCACATCTGTCCGCTTTTCTCTCCGAGCAATCCGCCAATTTTCCCGGTAGCGTCATACCTTCCAATGCACCCTTACGAATAATAGTGTCACGCGCCGCCCGGGCCGCCAATCTCGCCTTGGCGGTCAGTACACACTTACTAAGAATCGATTTGGCGTCATTAGGATTCTCTTCCAAATAATAATCAAGAGCCTCATTAGTAATACTATTCACTATGGATTTGACTTCTGCGTTGCCGAGCTTACCCTTGGTCTGCCCTTCAAATTGCGGGTCAACCATTTTTACATTAATGATAGCTGTCAATCCTTCCAGCACATCATCACCACTCAGGTTTTCGTCCTTCTCTTTGAGAAAACCTTTCTTGCGCGCATAGGCGTTGAGTGAACGTGTGAGTGCCATACGGAAACCGACTACATGAGTTCCGCCATCGATAGTATTGATATTATTGGCGAAAGCGAAAATATGATCTTTGAAGCTATCATTGTACTGCATCGCAATCTCCACCAGTACATTGTCCTTTTCTTTCTCGACATAAAAAGGCGTTTCATTCTTGATTTCCTTGCCTTCGTTCATCTGCTTAACATAAGAAACGATTCCTCCGTCAAAATAGAAGGAATAGCTTCTGATTGCTTCCGGATTACGCGAATCAGTAAGCTTGATGCGCACCCCTTTGGTGAGATACGCCTGCTGACGCATACGGTTTACAATCCTTTTCCAGTCATATTCGATCTCTTTGAAAATCAAAGAGTCCGCTTCAAAAAAAGTTTCAGTTCCAGTACCCTCCGCCTTGCCTATTGCTTTCACATCCGCCTTAGGAACTCCGGCATTATATTCCTGCATCCATAGTTTCCCCTCACGCCTGACTTCCACCCGCATATACGAGCTAAGCGCGTTGACCACACTCGCTCCGACTCCGTGCAGACCTCCGGACACCTTGTATCCTCCGCCGCCGAATTTTCCTCCTGCATGAAGTACGGTCATAATAGTTTCCAACGCGGACTTCTTCGTGTGAGGATGCTTATCCACCGGGATGCCACGCCCATTGTCCCGCACCCTGACCCGATTGTTTTCCATCAGTTCCAATTCTATATAGTCGCAATACCCGCCCAAAGATTCGTCGATAGAATTATCAATAACTTCCCAAACAAGATGGTGAAGTCCATCCAAACCGGTCCCTCCGATATACATACCCGGCCTTTTTCGCACCGGCTCCAATCCTTCCAGAACCTGAATATTCTTAGCGCCATATTCGCCGTTATCTGTCTTTTTTGCCATAAATATTTCTAAAATTATTTACTAAAATAACGCTTAAAATCCACAAATAAAACCATAAACTAGCTGGTAGTTTATGGTTATATTGTAGCAGACTTCGGCTTTTTCTTCAATAGCTGGGGGATTTTTAATTATATTCAGATCAAGCCACCTCTCACACACCTTGTTATTCCCGCCCTTGCTCCAATAAGATAAACTCCGAAGAAAATCCAGGGTAAGAATACCAGACAAGACAGTTGATCCCAATACCCACGGAGCCTTATTTCCTGATTTCCCCGCCAAGATTCTTAAGCGTTTCGATAATCTTATCCATGATAGCTTTGATTTCACTGTCACCGAGAGTCTTATCTTCCGCCTGACAAACCACCTTGAAAGCGACGCTCTTTTTATCCGCATCGATATTTTCGCCCTCATAAACATCGAAAGGAATAACCCTTATGATATTCTTATCGCCCAAGCCGAAAACTGAGTCGGCTATTCTCTGCCATTCCAGAGACTTATCAACCACTACCGCCAAATCGAATTCACTTTCCGGCAGCTTGTTTATACCTTTGAAAACTCCGCCCTCCTTCCGTAGCGATGCTAAGTCTTCTTCATAAACTTCAAAACCAAAAACCCTGACCTCCATATCCAGCTTTGATAAAATCTGCGGATGAATGACTCCCATTTTCCCGACAGGCTTGCCGTCTATGATTATGACAGCCGATTGTCCGCCGTGCCACAATTTTCCCGCTTCGGACATCGCTTCATATTTCACACCTTCAAAACCAAGATTTTCCAAAAATGCTTCTACCTTGCCCTTGCCGATAGAAAAAAGCTTATCTTTGTCGATATTTTTTGATGATAAAACGCCGCTCAGATATTTCTTCTCCAAAGGAAGCCCATCCTCCCGCTTGAAGGCCACCCGTCCCGACTCGAATATCCGCACCTCGTCACGATATTTTAGATTCTCTTCCACATTCTTCAGAAGTCTCGGCAGTAAGCTGGTCCGGAAAAACTTGGCATCTTCACTCAGATAGTTCTTAAGCTCCAAACATCCGCCATCACCGAGGTCAAAAATCTCTATATCTTTTTCACCGATAAGCGAATAGTTGTATACTTCAAGAAATCCCAAGCCTTTCCAGATAGAATTTATTTCCCTTTCCATTTTCCACATCAGGTCCTGACAAACTTGTTTCATCTCCACCTGTGCCGATTGTGCGCCGATGTTATCATAGCCATATATCCTCGCAATCTCTTCGATTACATCATTCACTTTTTCAATATCGATTCTGAAAGTCGGCACAATCACTTTGATCATATCGCCTTCACTTACTGCGCGCAATCCAAGCGAATTCAAAATCGTCAGCGCTTTTTCTTCTTCGATTTTAATACCGAGCAAATTTTCTACTCTTGAATATTCCAATTCGATCTCTTTTTCTTTCCGAGGCTCGAAATAGACATCGATCAAATCTTCATTAATTTTACCACCGGCAATTTCCGTGACGAGCTTCATCGCCTCTTGCAGACACATCATCGTAATTTCCGGATCGATTTCTCTCTCGAAGCGGTGCGAAAAATCGGTAAACACTTTCAGTCTTTGCGCCGTCTTACGGACCCCCGTACCGAAGAAATTCGCTGATTCAAAAATGATATTCTTAGTCGATTCCGTGACCGAAGTTTCTTTTCCTCCGATTACACCCGCTACCGCAATAGGTTTTTCCGCGTCACAGATCACGAGATCATTCTCCGTAAGCTCGTATTCCTTATCATCCAGCGCCAAAATCTTTTCGCCCTTTTGCGCAAGCCTCACCACGATTTTGCCGTTTAATTTATCCGCGTCAAAAGCGTGCATCGGTTGACCGAAAGAAAACATAATATAATTGGTAATATCGACGATATTATTGATAGGTCGGAGCTCCACGCTCTCCAATCGAGCCTTTATGGAATCCGGAGACTCTTTGACAGTTACATCGTTCACGACCACCGCACTATATCTGCGGCACAATTCTTTTTCCAAAACCTCAACTTCCAAAACGGCATTTTTATTTTTCTTCTCAATCAGACATTTCGTGCTAAACCTCTTTAATTCCTGCCCTGTAAGTGCTGCCGTTTCCCTCGCTACGCCTAAATGGCAAAGACAATCATGCGCACGATTAGGCAAGATATCAACTTCAAAAACGGTATCATCCAACTTCAAAGCCTCCTTGATCGGCGTGCCAATTTTCAAATCCGCAGATAATACCATAATTCCATCATGGCTTTTTCCGAGACCCAACTCATCTTCCGCACAAATCATCCCACAAGACTTCTCCCCGCGCACTTTCCTTTCCTCGATTTTCATTCCATTAGGAAGCTCAGCGCCGACCAAAGCCACCGCCACTTTCTGCCCGACTTCAACATTAGGCGCACCGCAGACGATATCTAAGATTTCACTTTCCGAGATTTTGACTTTGGTAACACTGAGCTTATCCGCATCCGGATGCTTCTCTTTAAAAACCACCTCGCCCACCACGACATTATCCAGCCCTTCGCCCAGCTTAATGATATTCTCCACCTCAAAAGAATGCCGGGTCAAAAGTTCCGCCAATTCTTCCGGCGTCTTATCGATTGCAACGAAGTCTTGAAGCCATTTATATGATATTTTCATTTTGGTTGGTTATTCTTATTAATATTTGACAACTTGATAGGTTAAATGTATATTCTATATTAACATAACAAAAAAAGATTCAGAGGTGATAAGAGTGGAAGAAACGATGAAAGAGATATACTGTTATGAATCCATACAGAATGAAAAGGGAGAATTTAACAGTTCTTTCACGGGTCAGCTTCCTGATTTCATAGAAGAAAAATACCCAATAAGAAAGTTTGAGGAACAAGTAGAAAAGTTTACTGTGGTAATACACCATTCTGAGGGGCAAACCGCAGTCGATTTGCTGAGATGCCGCGTAGACAAATTGACTATCTTCGGCAATCAGATGATAATGGCTTACCGGAATGAAGGTCTACAGTGTTATAAGATCTTTCAGAGATACCTCCTGCACGGACGACAAGCTGATATAACTATCGGACATGTCCACGAGTTTATCCTGATGGATAACCTGCTCTTCATACGGGAGATAACCAAATCGACCGCTGATGCCAAATATGTAGATTGAACAAAAACAGAATGGTGAGAAAAAACCACAAAAAACATTTTTTCAAACAGAAGGTTGATCTTTTAAATTTTAACTTTCTTTTTTTGTTTTCAAAAAACTAAAACTGCTCCAAAAATCTCAAATCATTTCCGTAAAATAACCTCAAATCATTCACCCCGGTCTTGATCATCGCGATACGCTCGAGTCCCACGCCGAAAGCGAAACGACAAGAAGCCGGAGCGGGTCTCCAGACCCGGTCCACACCGTTTGAAGATTCATAGAGCAGGCTATAAAAGATAATTCCATCATTTCTTCTTCGCCCGATAGTATAGCTTTAACTTGGAATCAAATAGTTACGGAACTGGTCTGGAGACCGGTTCCGGCATCGATCATTCCCGTATAAATCAAATTTTCAAAAAACTAAAACTGCTCCAAAAATCTCAAATCGTTTCCATAAAATAATCTCAAATCGTTCACTCCGGTCTTGATCATAGCGATACGCTCCAACCCCACTCCGAAAGCAAAGCCTTCGTATTTTCCTTCCTCAAATCCCACTGAGGTAAACACCTTCTGATTGACCATCCCCGCGCCCAAGATTTCAATCCATCCCGTCTGCTTGCAGATACGGCATCCTTTGCCGCCGCAATATGGACAAGCAACATCAATTTCAAATCCCGGCTCCACGAATGGGAAGTAGCTGGGACGGAGTCTTATCTCTAATTCTTTCCCGAAAAGTCCTTTCATAAATTCCGCCATCACTGACTTGAAATTTGCCACCGTGAGTTTGCCGCTCTCATCCACCATCAGACCTTCAACCTGATGGAAATTCGATTCGTGTGTCGCATCCGCGTTTTCAAAACGGAAAGTTCTGCCTGGCACAATAATACGAAACGGCGGTTTGTTTTCTTCCATAAAACGGACCTGCATCGGCGAAGTGTGAGTGCGCAAAAGATTGCCATCCGTAAACCAAAAGGTGTCCCACATATCCCGCGCTGGATGATTTGATGGAATATTAAGCGCGTCGAAATTATGGAACTCGTCTTCAACTTCCCTACCATCGGCAACCAAAAAACCCATCGAGCGAAAAATATCCTCGACTTCATAGCGAGTCTTAGTGAGAGGATGGATGTGTCCCACCGCAGGTTTTTCACCCGGATAAGTGACATCCACTTTTTCTTTCGTGTCGAGCTCGGCGAATTCTTTCTCTTTCATTTCCGTTTCCTTCGTCGCAAGAGCCGATTCGATTTCATTTTTTGCAATGTTGGAAATTTGTCCGATCTCTTTTTTCTCTTCCACGGACATATCCTTGAGCCCCTTCAGGACTTCCGTAAGCTCGCTCTTGCGCCCCAGATATTTCACCCGCACTTCTTCCAACGCCTCAGCGCTTTCCGCTGCGGTAATTTCCGTCAAGGCGGTATTTTTTATATTTTCGATTTTATCTTTCATATGATTAGATTATTTTATTTACTATAGTACCTGTCATCCTGAGGTACTCCGAAGGATTCCGTTATATTCCGCATAGCGTCGGGATTCTTCACTTCGCATCCGCTCCGTTCAGAATGACGCCATGGACTATACCTCATTCGGCACATCCACAAATTCCACTTCTATCTTAAATTTCTTCGCAACCATATTTCCCAGATTCCTGATTCCCTCTTTTTCCGTATTGTAATGTCCAGCGCTTATATAATTCATCCCTACCTCTTCCACTTTGCGTACCACTTCTTCCCAAATATCTCCCGTCAAAAACACATCCGCTCCGGCCAGATACGCTTCTTCAAAATGCGGAGAGGCGCTGCCGGATATGATTGCCACTTTTTTTACCTTCTTTTTCCCTTCTGCCATTGCAAGACTATGAGTGCATAATTGCACTTCAACTTTTTTCTTGAATTTCTCAAAATCCATCTCTTTTTCAAGTTCGCCGATAAATCCCAGACTAAACGGCTTATTCTTTACAAGGCCGAGCATCTTTGCCAAACTTATGTTATTCCCGATTGTCGGATGCGCATCCAACGGCAAGTGGTAACCCGCCAGATTGATATCGTTTTCCAAAAGCACTTTGACTCGGTTCTTTTGGACACCTTTCAAGCGAAAAGGAGCCGGAATGTCACTCTTAAAAAATCCGTGATGCACCATGATCATATCCGCCTGCTTTTCCATCGCCTTTTTGATAAGCGCCTTGCTGAGCGATACGCCAGTCACAATTTTCGAAATATCTTCCCTACCTTCGATTTGGAGACCGTTAAAACAGCCATCCTCGAAATCTTTTACTTTGAGATACTCGTCACAGAATTGGATTATCTTGTCTCTTTTTACTGGCATAAGTTTAATATTTATTTCTTGCAATCTCCTTTGCTTCATTCCAAAATCCTTAACAGTAACGAATGCACAAAAACTCCATCCCCTCCGATGGATTCTAAAGGCAACTTGATTCTATCAAAGTTTCTAGCATTTTTCAAGTAATTAAGGCTATATTTCAGATTATACGAAACAGATACATATCAAGAAATACATCTTCCCCTTGTCGGTGATACCTATCTTTTAACCAGAAAATAAAACTCCATCACCACCACGAACAATACGAAAAAGAATGCGCTATAGATATCGAGCCTTCTTTCCCCCTGCAAAATCAGCAATCCCACAAAAGTCACCGCGAGAAACATCCCCTGTCGAAAAGCGATTTCTACCTGCTGAAACTCAATCTTGTCCTCGAAAATCCGCCGCCGCAGATAGAATCCTAAAAGCGAGAAAAGACTGGTCAAAGCGAAAAATAGTGTGAAGTAAAAAAGCAGAAAACCTCCGAGATGCGCGCTATCAGGACTAATGTTCTGCAACACCAAAAACCAAGCCGCAAAAGAAACGACTGTACTAAAAATCATTCCCCATAGGTAAGTTTTAATAGTCATAGGTTCAAGATTATCCGCCTTATAATGATTACATTCTAACCCATTTACGCCCTTTACGCAAAACTTAACCACCCGCGCTTAAGACCTTTTGTTTCAGCCGAATTAAAATATAATAATCTTTTTTTATTTGTCATTCTGGAATTTCGTTACTGCGAAATATCCGGAATCCCGAGACTATGCAAGACAAATATTATACTTCGGTCTTATAACTAAGCCTTACTGGCTTAGCAGTGGGATCTCTGATAACAGCTTCGCAAATTTCGGGATAACAGACTGTAAAAAAGTAAAAATGCAATAAATTTAATAAGCCAAAGATAAATCGGGGGGGAAGCACAGGTGTGTCGAAAGCTTTTATCTATGTCATTCTAAAAGCAGCCCAAGCTTAATATACCCTCATCTGAATGGTATATTACAGCAATAATTTATCATTTAAGACTGATAAAGTTCAAGGGATTCCTCCGCTTCGCTGCGGAATGACAAAACGATGGATTTACAGCAATAAATAAAGTTTTGACGAAATGATGTTAAAATCTCGAAATTCACATTACCACCCCTTGCCTTCTTTCTTTTTTTCATATATACTCTACCTATCCTCATAAAAGGATATTTTTATCGCGGGGTAGAGCAGCGGCAGCTCGCGAGGCCCATAACCTCGAGGACGGGGGTTCGAATCCCTCCCCCGCAACAACCAAACGAAAGCACGCCTGATAAGGTGTGTTTTTGTTTGGTTGTTTAAAAATTGATATTCGAAGTTTATGCCCCGGAATCTTGCGCTGCGGGAGCAGGTTTAAACCTGCTCCTGCTACTCCATTTTTTAATTTGACAATCTTTATACTATGTCTATAATAGTATATAAAGAATAACATATTATTTTTAATAGCAAACATATGGATTCATCACAAGAGATGACACGCGGCGCCATCGAACTTGTCGTGCTACAGACACTCTCCAACTACGGAGACAACTACGGCTATGAGCTTATCAAGATCATCGCGCAAAAAAGTGAGAGTATTTTTGAATTCAAAGAAGGAACACTTTATCCTTTGCTTTATCGTCTGGAGGAAAAGAAACTGGTAAAGAGCTATCGCCAAGTCGCCGAGAGCGGCAAAGAGAGAAGATTCTATCACATCACTGCCGCCGGAGAGAAAAAGTTGGCAAGCAAAAAATCAGAATTTGAGACTTTCCTCGCGGGGATGGACGCAATCCTCAAGCCTAATCATTTAAGCTTGGAGAGATGAAGAACCGAACAATCCATAAACAATATGTGGACGACATAATCCGGGAGCTTCCCATATCCGAATACACCTCGCGATTTTGCGAGGAGCTTTTGGAGCACTTGGAAGACTGCGAGGAAGATTTCAATGATCAACCAGGGGCTGATAGTCCGAAACAAACTGTGCGAAAAATCGGAGACAAAGATTTGATTATCCGAACCTACAAAGAATTTCACCGCGAACGTCACTCCAAACTCCGGCGGCTGGAACTCTCTTTTTATGTCATATTTTCCTGGCTGATATTTTTTATTACCTCGACGATACCTAACTATTTAGAATCGACTTATCTCTACTCCGATCACCCCGCCCCCTTGTTTTCTGGCATCATGATTTTTTGTGCCGCCATCTTCTGTACTCTGGCTATTAATTATACCTTCTATAATTTTCTATCCGTCCGTCTATCCCTCCACTCGGAAAGTGACGATCGCAAGCAAAAATTGCTGGTCATATTCTTTTTTCTGCCAGCGATAAGCGCGCTGGTGAATCTTATGACTGCCTTCTCCGCCCCAGGGCAAGCTCAGCTCTGGGGAATATTGATTGCGCCCCTGCCCTTCCTCAGCGCCTTCCTGCCGGCGCTGATTAATTTTAAGATTATTTGCAAAAACAAAAAAAACGTCGGACTCGACGCCACTCTACCATATCTGACTCTAACCGTTTTTTTGGTTTTTCTGCTTTTGGTCGCCGCCACAGACAAGATACTGTTTTTAGAAACACTGTCACCCCTGCAAGCGATAGTCAATATTTTTTACATATTCCATTTCATATTATTTATCCTTATCGATGTCATAGTCGACTTGCCCTTTTTCGCACTCTTTCCTATGGATAATTCCAATTCCGCCTCTTATGTGGTACCCGTACAAATGGTGAGCGTCAACATCGCCATCGCCGCCGCATACGTTATGTCGCTGGGAGCAATAGGTGTTTTAGCACTTCGCTCCGCGCGCAAGCAAAAAAATCTTGCAGAAAAAAGATGGAATAGAGCTGTCGGATTGATACTCTGCGCTTATGCCATATTTATGTTTCTGCCAATAAAATCCATAGACACACCGGCAATCAACTGGAATGTACCGGCGAAAGAAATTTCCAAACAAATTGAAAAGAAACAGTTCGGAATCTTTTACAGTTTCATCAAATTCAAAAACGATGATGAGGGGTATGTTTACAATTATGACACTTGCAGCACCGAGAACGGCTTTATCGCCAAGCAAAGTTCAGGACAGATTTTCTACTTCGACGTGACGGGAGCTTCATCGATCAGAGAGGTAAAGACGGTGCGGATGGAGAAGCAAAAGGGGAAAGAATATTGTGCACAGATCCCGACAAAAGGATATGACGCCGAAAGCCTTTTCTTTTTCCAAGAAGGATGGAAGTGTCTGGATAAAGAGGATACCCCTCTTCCCATGGGCAGGCTCGAAGGTTGCGCAAAAATCACTTACGCGGACCGCGAGATATTTAAGGAAACCTATGAACATTCTACGAGCGAGATCCAGTCCATCGAGATGAGTGCCGACGGAAACTGGGCGCTGATCAAGATGGCTGACGTTTACAGCGTAGATTTCTTGTACCTGGCAGATTTGCGAGAACCGAAATAAACGCCTAAAATTAAAATAAGATTAGAACATTAATGTAAAGATAAATTTTATATCTTCGTTCCTATCACCATGTCATAAAAATAAAAACATTACCGGATTCTCCCCTCTTCCGATACTACAAATTATTATTTTGTAAATCGGCCCAAGAAATTGACCATATAAATGTAGCGCGATGAAAGAAATAGCAAATACCGATAAATATGTGGACGACATCATCAAAGAGCTGCCGCCTTCACCACGCACGCGGAGATTCCGCGAGGAGCTCTTGGAGCATATAGCCGATGCCGAAGAGGATCTGCAAAATCAAGAAAATAATTTTAACCAAATCAAAACAAAAGTCATGCAAAAAATCGGAGACAAAGACACACTAACCAAAAGTTACGTCGATTTCTATAGAAGCAGCCTATCCTCTCTGTGGCCGATAGAGCTGCTCATCTACATCGCCCTATCTTTGTGCGTCTTTCTCGTCACGGATCTTATCCTGAGTCCGTATGAACTGATTACAGACTCCTCGCTCTGGATCTTAAAAATAGCAGTGATCATTTTCTCCATCTTGGTTGCATATGTTTTCAACCGCATCGTGTATACTTTTGCTGCTAAACGCCTATCCCCGCACTTGTCCAGCAAGAAAGCCCACATTTTGGTAGCCTGGTCACTCGTAATCATGCCCATCCTCTCCTTTATTTACGGCTGGGCATACATTCTTTATTGGGAAGTGCAAAAGTCCGGCCTGGAATTTTTCATATCCGAATACTTCGCTATCACGGTGTTAAAAATTGCGATTATGCATCTGGCTGCCGCCATCGCTTTCGGCATCATCCCACGCCGAAAGAAAAAAGTTTCTACCCTCAGCAATAAAGTCCCGTATCTTCTCCTGTTCATCTTTCTGACAATAATGTTTTTTTCCGTCATGCTAGCCCAGCAAAAATCCGACTCGCTCTCCGCGTCCGGGCAATTCATAAATGTACTGACATCTTATCTGGCGATGCCGATTAATATTTTATATTCTTTCCTGGACGGCCTGGATGTCTATGCTCCGAGCGGTGGGCAGATTTTTACCCTCAACGTTTTCGCCGCCCTGGATTCGTTAGCATTCTTCAGAATGTTTTTGGCACTCTTGATCATTACAGCCGTGGGAGGTGTTTGGCTTATCATTTCCGCCGATAAATCCAAGTCAGAAAACGGCAAAAATTGGAAGCGCGCCACAGGCATCGCTCTTATCGCCTACTCCGCCTTTGTATTGCTCCCCATTAACAAAGTGCAGCAAGAGGATCCGATTTTGAACGTTCCAGCTTTCAACGTAACGCAGAAAATCGAACAAGATCAACGGGGGTTACTCTATCCGGCACTAAAATATGTAGACCAAAGTATTAGAAATAATGCCTTCTACGCGGTCTATAGAGATGGCAATCTCTTTACTATCGGACAATCATTCGGTGCAGCGGGCAACTATTTTCTGATCGATGTAAACAACGTTCCGGAAGGACAAGATCCTGTGATTTCTACCAACGCGAAAGAAAAAGGGATGGAATCCTACACGCTGGAATTCAATCCGTTCGAGGGAATGATTCCACAGGGATTCGAATGCCCCGATTGCATAACAACCAGGGAAAACGACGAAGCAGAAGACATATCGTACTCCTCTTATGATGATTCAGGAACAAGAACGTACTATTCTGCAGATTATACAAATTTGACCTACAACGGGCACAGGCTCTTAGCCGAGGGAAAAAATGTAAAACCTCACGAGATCAAGGTAAGTGCCAATCAAGAGTGGGCGCTCATCGAGTTTGATAGTGAGCAGTTATATCTGATAGATTTGAGAAGATTGAAGTAGCTTGCCACCGCTTTTACATACAGAAACAAAAAGTCCGGATCGCCTCTGGACTTT
This sequence comes from Minisyncoccota bacterium, assembly GCA_028690055.1. GTDB lineage: Bacteria > Patescibacteriota > Minisyncoccia > JAHIHE01 > JAGLIN01 > STD2-77. Next base: position 41,743 of record JAQVBZ010000003.1, read on the forward strand.
TTTGTTTTTTTATATTACTATTGAAAGGTATTTGACAGGCTTTATTTACAAATCGCAACATACCCGCGCCAGGGTAGCTCAGTTTGGTTAGAGCATAGGACTCATAAACCTAAGGTCGTGGGTTCGACTCCCACTCCTGGCACTCACTAAGTTTACAATCATGAACCGAGACAGAGTAGCCGATTTCCTCTTCGAAATCGGCACTTTGCGCAATATGCGCAGAATGCAAAGCCAAATCTTACCAGAATCAAATGACAGCATCGCTTCTCACTCTTTCGAAGTGGCAATCATCGGTATGATTCTTGCCCGAAGCGAAAACGCTGATGAGAATAAAGTAATCAAGATGTGCCTCTTCCACGATATCGCAGAAGCAAGGATCGGAGACGCAAATTTCATCCACAAGTTTTATGTTCAAGCTGACGAAGACAAGGCGTTGCGCGATCAAATCGCCGACACGCCGATTGCTGAGGAGATTTTGGCAATCATCAACGAATTTGAAGCGAGAGAGAGTAAAGAGGCTATTATCGCCAAAGATGCGGATCTGCTGGATCAGATTTTAGTCCAGTCTGCCACAATCAAAAACGCCGAGGACAAAAAGCTCTGGAATGAAAACAGCGCCAAAGACCTCCAAACTGAAATTGCCAAAGAATTGGCCAAGGCCCTGTCAGACACAAATCCCCTGTCCTGGGTTTATAAAATGGCAGAATAGCCCCTGGAGTAGCAGGTTTTAACCTGCACTGTTATCCCAAGCCGACAACACACCCTTGTTCCTATGGAACAGCCGGCGCGGGATGAATCCCACTACTCCACCAAAAAAACTACATTGCGCCTCTTGTTGACATTTCTCACAGAATTGCTATTATTTAAAAGTCGAATTCATATGGGGGCGTAGCTCAGTTGGTTAGAGCGTCTGCTTGTCACGCAGAAGGTCATGGGTTCGAGCCCCACCGTCCCCGCATAGAAGAAACAGGATTTTTAAGCCCTGTTTTTGTTATCAAAAAAACTTGGAACATAGAGTCCAAGTTATAAATATTTTATATACGTTTCATCATTTTTCTCTTCAATAGAGAGATGCTTACTCTGCTCCAGTACTTTGTCGCTTATCAAACGACCACCACAATATATGCTGGTTTCTGAAAAACAGGCGTAAGACAATCTCTCCTCCCCTTCCGCCTCAAATATATCGGCGATTTGTCTTGCGGTAAAAGTTTCCTCAGGTCGACTTTCAACAAGCCGATATAAGCGATCATAATAACACTCTTCTCTCTTCCTTCTTTCTTCAAGAGCCTCCATCAGCTCTTCTTCTTCCATCCTGTTTTTTTCAATCTCCGCAAATTCTAACTCGCGCTCCTCCTCTTCAGTCAAAGGCGCACCTTTTTTCTCTTCTGCGATTTTCTTTTTCGTCTCACCGAAAATTATTTTCAAAATATATTTTTTATGCATTTCTACTTCTTCTCCTTTTTGTTTCTTCAATAACCCATTAAGACTATCTTATTCGGCAGTATGAGTTGTTTTTCGGGAGATGTCAATCCCGCACTATTCTTTAGACTGTATGCATTTGGCAAGAATGATAGAGCTGATATCAGATTACGCGACATACTCAAAATATTTCGGATAATATCCAAGATGCCCCGCAAAATAAGAATCGCTCACAAAAACGTTTTTTTGTATAGATTCGGCAGGATTTGGACTTTTGATTAAATAATTTGACTATATTCCTATGTCATTGCTAATATATCATTATATCCGTCAGACGAACTAAATTATGATTCAAGCAATCAAAGAATTTCTGAAACCTACCAAATGGACGATTATTGCGACAATTATTGTAATAATTGTTTATTTGATCAATCTAGACATAGTGGCCCGAACATGGCCTACAAAGACGATATCTTTAACGATGTCTACTATTTTTCTCAGCCCGATTGTTTTTGTTATAGATAGAACATATATCCTTTTATTCGTAGACGAACACTCTTTTTTTGCTGGACTTATTTCGTTTGTATTAGACATTCTATACTATTATGTTTGGGGATGCATCATGGTTTATATAATAAGACTATATAAGAAAAGAGTGATTAAAAAAATAATTCGATCATAATTTTTTCTATTGAAAATTACCTCTCTCTAGAGCTGCCTATTCAAATTGTGCCGTTGTTTTAAGGAACTTTTTTATTTCAGCTCCTAACCGCAAGTATAACAATAAAGATAACTATTTTTGTCAAAGTTTGCCACATTTCGTCTATCTCACCAAGAACTTTTCCAACTGCCTAACATTCAATTCTCCCACTGTCTCCATCCGATCCATAGTTCTAAAGTCGTCCCACATTCCACGCATTTAATGTAATACCAGTAAAAATCACGTATGTCTGCGTGTTTTTTTGATATTCAGGTGCTTGACTGGCAACCGATATCTAGCTTGAGTTTTTCAAAGAAAACCTCTATACTTTAGCTGAAGTTCAATCGATAATTATAGATTTCATAATAAAAGATCAACTATGTGCTCATTCAAGCTGATACAGTAGAATGTCTGGTTCAAAGAAAAACCGGAGAACATTGCAAACTTCCTGAAAGAAGCTGACGCTGATATTATATGTGCCCAAGAGCTCATAAAAGATTCAAGAATAAATCTTGATGTTGCAAAATATGTTGCTGAAAAACTGGGGTTCGGATATTATTATCACGATGGAGATACTTGGGACAACCGCCCGGACAAAGAGGCTCAAGGTAATGCTATTTTTTTCCGCTATCCGATAGTCAGCTCAAACTACATTTATGTACAGTGCCCAAAACATAATTCTTCAGATTTCTCAGAAGAGGGGCGAGTATATATAGAGGCTGTAATCAAAGTCGGCGGTAAAGGATTAACCGTTGGCACGACTCATCTTTCGTACTCGGACCGTTTTATAATCGCCAACCGAAGGAAAAAAGAAATCGATACTTTGGTCAATATTCTAAAAGGAAGAAAAAATAACTATATATTCACAGGTGATTTGAATTCGCTCCCGGATTCATACGCAATTCCCCAACTAGAAAAAATTCTTTCACATTCCGGACCGGCTTACAGTCAAAATTCTTGGACAACCAAACCTTTCAAATATGAAATCTTTCAGGAAAACGAGCTCAACCACCGATTGGATTATGTTTACAACTCCAACGATATCAACATCGTTGATTCAAAAATTCTTGAGTGCCCATACTCGGATCATCTGCCAGTCCGGACAAGATTTAAATTTTAAGATTGGTCGCAATATATGACGTACACAAAAATTTTACCGATTATTAATATTAAGCAGAAATGAATATCATTTTCCTTGCATTGATAAATACCCTGTCTGGAGCAATCATTACGATAAAATGGAAACGCCTGAGGACCAACGGTTTGCATCCGGTGAGTGCTTTGGGATTATTCTGTTTTGGCATTCCACTATGGCTGGCTTCATTTATCGCACTCAGCTATAAATTCGACATCGTTTATTCCGGTGAATATCTCTTCTATATTCTTTTATGGTCAGTAATCGTGATTGTTACTAACCTAGGTTCTATTTTTCTGATGAAATTCCAGGCATTATCAGAGATGACCGTTTATAAGCTGGGATTTTCTACCGCACTGGGGATCGCCGTCGATTCCATTTTCTTCAAGACAAACTTCAGCTTTTATATGCTGATAGGAATATTTTTCTTATTTATTTCCGGAATTTTATTATCAAAAAATAAGAGGGCCAACGACATGAATATTCTCGTAACGTTATCGATAATATTGATTCTGAGCATTCTCGGCATATCTTTATATTCGATTTACAAATACGCAATGCCCATCCAACCCAACCCGGTGATACATGGCGTTATTTCTCAGTTAGTCGTCTATGTATTATTTTCTTTCTTCGCCTACAAATATTTGCGCCAGGACTATACGGCACAACTCTATAACCGCAAAGATGTTATAGCCTTCAGCTTATTGATTTTCATTTTTACCGTTACAGAAGCTTTCCTTTTTAAAGAACTGCCCCTAACAATCATAATATTGCTATCGGTCATAAGTTTATTGATTTACGCTGTTTATGACATCAAAAAGAAAGAGATAATCCTGTCTCGACAGATCTACCTGGCAGGAGCGCTATCAACTATCGCTTTAATTATGATTAACCATAAATAAACAATTCACTCTCAAAACGATGAAAATCATCAGCGCTTGCTTGTGCGGTGTAAACTGCGCTTGGAACGGTCAAACGAAAACTTCCGAAAAAGCTATTGAACTTGTAAAGAAAGGAGAAGCTATTCCTGTGTGCCCCGAGCAGCTAGGAGGATTGAGTACGCCGAGAATCCCACAAGAAATTCAAGCAGGTTCAGGAGAGGATGTACTGTGCTGCAAATGCAAAGTTGTGAATAAAAACGAAGAAGATGTCACCGCTCAATTCATTAGAGGAGCCGAGGAGACTTTGAAAATTGCAAAGCTGATCGGAGCGACTGAATTCATCGCCAAATCCAAAAGCCCATCCTGCGGATGCGGTTCGACTTATGACGGAACTTTCTCTGGCACGCTGATTACGGGAGACGGAGTCACTACGGCACTCTTGAAGCAAAACGGAATCAAGGTGATAAGCGAGAACGGATTGTAGTACCGAATCAACTAAATCTGTGACATAATAATTTCACTTTTATTCCCCCTCACCCCGACCCTCTCCCGGTAGGAGAGGGAGAAACTCCTAATGCCACAAACCAGATTATAGAACAGATTAAGTTAATTTGGCATAACAACAGAAAAAACCGCGAGGCTTCATAAAAAAATAACTCAGTGAGTTATTTTTTTGTATCAATATTTCGATTCCTGTTTTTGCGAGACAGTACGGGATCCTTCGGAGTACCTCAGGATGACGCACACGGAGATAAAACTTATTGCTTCCGCAAAGGCAGTATATGCTCTCTATGGCGATTGTAAACAAAAAATATTAAACCCGTAACTACAATCAGTAAAAATGACAATGCAAAGCCGAGCCGGAAAGAGAAATATGTAATGGCAATTCCGGTAGCGAAAGGTCCGATTGTTTGGCCAATATCCATAATGGCCGAGAGCGCGCCCAGAGAAGAACCGAGCTTTTCGGGGCTGGTCACTTCTGCGGCGTAGGTACTGGTCGCAACCGTGGAGAAAGAGAGACCGAGACCAAAGAGCAAGCCCAGCACGATGGCCGCGGTCACAGATTGGAAAAATCCCAGCACACCTATCGACACTCCGAGTAGCAGCGCCCCGAGCATAATCTGTTTTCTCTTATCCACCCTGTCGGCCAGCTTTCCGAACAAAGGTTTGGAAAGCGCGATGGCCAAAATCTGCGTAGAAAAAATAACGCCGATTTCCGATGCCGAGATATCGAGCTGCGTCAAATACAAAGGCAGATAAGTTTCGAAAGCACCGTAGGCAAAATATATCGCCATCTCGACACCGGCGGTCGATATCAATCTCTTGTTATCAAAAAGATATTTCAAGTCTGTGTAGAAATCACGTGTGCTCACCTTCGCTCCGCCCTTTCCCTCGTCTTTAAGAAACACAGTCAAGATAAATACCGGTATCGCCAGAAGAAAAGCAGCCGCATAAACATATTTGTAACCAACGAGAGAGACTCCCTCCTTTGCAAAATAAGCGATGATAAACCCTCCCAGCATAGGAGCCAGCGCCCGCCCTACTAGAGTAGAAGAAGAATAGAGTCCGAGCTTCTCCCCTTTTGATGCCGCATATTTTTCAACAATCATCGCCGAGGTTACCGGCCCTAGAATAGCGGTCGCCATCCCATGAAAGAACCTTATGGGGATGAGCCACATCGGAGTGTCTACTGACAAATAGAGCAAAGGGCAGACGAGAAAGATCGCCCCCGATATCACCAAAAGCTTTTTTCTGCCTATCTTATCCGACATCAGCCCCACGGGAAAGCTGAAAAGTATTCCTGCCAGAGGCGAAAAAGCGGAAATGAGTCCTATAATTATTTCATTCCCGCCCAGAGCCTGAACGTACAGCGGCAGCACCGGACTCTTGGAAATCGTCGTCGAGAAGATGGCGAAGAATCCGATCAGTGACAAATAATATATCATGCTCGACTTCAAATCTTTTTTCATGCTCTTTTTAAGTAATAAATATAAGTATCGTAACTGTACACTTTAATCATACGTACACCCTGACCTTACGTAAAAATCACTCACGCGCCTATCATTCTGAGGTACTCCGAAGAATCCTGCATATCCCGCACATTAAAAAGTTTTTACAATCTTCTTGATTTTTCTGATTACCTCACTGTCCGCCTCGCGCTTCTCCTCGATAGTCATCTGTCGCCAAGTCTTATCGATTCTATCCACTTTAAAAACAGTACCAAAAGCAAAATTATATTGAAAACCTTGCCCAAAAAACGACCAATCCAGTCTTCCGTCCAGTTTATTAGAAAATGACTGCACGGCACCATCAGGATTTGCAATAGCATATGCGCTTTGAAAATAACAAGACAAATCATCGATATTTTCTGTTTCGTTTTTCAGATATTGCAAAAGCTCAGGCTTATTCATTTCTTTTTCAAACCTCCCTCCCCACCTTTTTACCGACACGCCGGGAAAACCACCCAGAGCGTTCACAAAAAATCCGGTATCGTCACTGAGCGTAACTTCCCCGCTTGCCGCCGCCCAAGCAAGTGCTTTCTTCTTGGCATTTTCTTCCAGCGAATCGATACCTTCCTCCACCTCTATTTTATCCAATCCCAAATCTTCATACGACAAAACATCCCAAGTCGGGAAATATTTTCTCCAATCACTTATTTTCCCCGGATTGCCTGAACCGATAAATAGTCTCATATTTTTTGAATGATAGATTCTATCTATATATTATATCACTCTCCTGCCCCTACGAACACAACAAAAAACACCCCGGAAATCCAGGATGCTTTTTTAAATATCTCAAAAGAGATATTATGCCTTCTGTACATCAGAAGCGGCAGGACCCTTTGGGGTATCCTTTACTTCGAAAGTAACAGCATCACCTTCTCTAAGGTCGTTGAAATCAACGTCGATAAGGTCATTGGCGTGGAAGAAAAGGTCTTTTGCACCATCTTCCGGTGTGATGAAACCGAACTTTTTATCGTTCAGTCTTTTGATTTGTCCTTGCATTTTTTTGTATGTTAAGTAAATAAGTCCGAAGTGATATGTGAAATATTAATAGTGACAATAATATATCCGCATCCTCTTGCGGCAGCCTTAAAATAAGACCGATCATCTCAAGTTGCAAGACTCAAGCTAACGAGTTGACTATATCATAGAATATTAATACTGTCAAGCATTTTATTAAAGACTCTTTTTTGCCACAAAGAAGGGGTGATTTTCGTTCGTCTATGCTATTGGAGAGAGTGACAAATTTCAGACGCAAAGCTATAAAACTTTGAATTACGAAATGCTTCATTTTATAAATCAATCCTCTTTGTATCATTCTACAGTGCAGTAAAATAAACTCTTGATTGTCTGTCATTCTGAGGTACTCCGAAGAATCCCGTGAGAAAGCGCGAGGAATCTGACAATGGGATCCTTCGGAGTACCTCAGAGCCTGCCCTCGACCTGATCGGGGGATGACAAACAAGTTATTCCGTAATTCAAAGGATAAAAAACAAAAGACCTGGCACTATATGTTTTGATAAAAATTAAAAGCCGGAAAGGTGATTCTCTTTCCGGCCGATGTTTTTTATTTATTGTTTTTTTAAGATTTCTCTTGTACCCATTTAAGAAGTCTCATAATCCCCTCTCCCGGTTTAGAAGAATTAGATGGGGGTATCTCTGTTTCTTCCTCCACGTATTCCTCCGTTACGGTTTCCGAAGAGTTGAAACATCTGTGGACAAGATCAAAGAAACCTCCTATGATATTTTTCAGCCCCTCCCCCTGTTCAAGCGGTACCTCTGATTTTTTCTCCGTTTCCGTTTCCGAAGAGTTAAAGTACGTCGGTACGACTTTCACATAGAAAGTCTTTTCAGCTTTAATATATCTTCCGCTGGCGTCACGTACCTCCACACGAATACTCCTGTCTCCACTAGTCTCCACGAACATGATAGATGGAGTCTGCCAATGATAATCACCGGGTGTGGATACCTTTTTCACAAAGGTTCCATCGGCCTTAGAAAGAAAAATATAGAACGTGTCATCATCTTTGAGACCCGAACACTTCCTAAGATCCAAGGTGAAATAGGTATTCCATGTCACTTCTTTGGGGGTATCGCCAAAATCAATCGTTATACCACCATCGCCCACCTGGGTTTTTTCGGTAACGGATGTGGTAGTTCTATCTTTTTCACCTGATGATTTTATATATGAGGATTTAATATTGATAAGATACGTTTCCTTCTCCAGGACTTTTTTTGCCCCGGAGTCATAAACAATAATATCTATTTTTTTCTCCCCGGAAGAATCGAATATATACTGCGTTTTAAGTGGACGAGACGGATGCTCAACGAAGAATTTCAGACTCTTGTCTTCGAAACCATCAACTTGAATATTGATGATCGCATCTGTACCGGCATAGAAACCTCCGAAGTCTAGGGTGACAGATTCTCCTATTCCGGGATTACTTGGCGTAATCCTAACCTTGAAGATAGATTTATTCGACTCTTTTGCGTTATTAACAACGAAGATATACGTTTCTTCACGAATCACTCCTAATCTATTATTGACCGTTATCGTCAGATTATACCTTCCATTAGGTAGAGAATCTGTTCGATAATTATCTGTGAAGAACGTTCGTTTGGTTGGAATCTCTCCTCCACTGATTGCCCCGCGTATTTTCTGGTCAATAAGGGCCGCTTCATCTCTAGGAACATCGGTGCCTATCGTGATGTTTATAAAATGATTCTCCTCAGAAACGATAGAAACTTCCAAATCCATCTTACTCGGCTCGATGATACGGAATTCGATTGTCTTCTCTCCTCCCTTTTGCTTCCCGTCCGTATCAAATACCCCATATTTTATTTTTGTTTTACCTTCTTTGTCCTCACTTGCCCTGAGTTCAATGCGATTAGCGCCTCCCGTAGGCTGTTCGGTAATTATTTCGAAGAACTTTTTATCGGACTCGGTTATTTTTAGAAGATACCCGCCACTCACAGACAGTACTATTTCCTCATTGTTAAAAACTTGATAGACAGGAGGATTCTTGGTAGGTATCTGCTGATTGTTTATTTTTAACTTAGCCGTCTCGCTTCCCAAAGCAGGAATACTGCAGAGACAACAAATAAGTAAAACTATCAAGAATACTTTTAATGCGCCCTTTGTTAGTATTTTATCTATCGCTATATTTTTTGTTTTCGTTTCTCATTCCTCCTAGATTTTTGCTATTCAGCTTTCTTTTTTCTTAAGGTTTCTTGGTTAGAAACATACCACAAATTTCATCTGAAGTCAAGCATGTGGTCTTAAATTCTATTCTGAAGTGCAGTTCCCTTTTAAACAAAATATCGCTTGTCATCCCCCGATCAGATCAAGGGCAGGCTCTGAGATACTCCGAAGGATCCCGTTATCAGATTCCACGCGTTTTCTCACGGAATTCCTCGGAGTACCTCAGAATGACGATAATCAAAAGGTCGGTTTACTTAACTTTGGGGTGGCACAAAGAGAATTGAGTTGTAAAATGAAGCATTTCGTAATTCAAAGGAAGGCGGGAATCCTGCACGAACGAATACGAATTTACCCTCGCAAAAAAAACAGCAGCGTTTTGACGACTGCTATCTTTATGCAAAAAGCCCTTAAACTGTGACACTTTTTTTCTTGCGCTTGCGGATGCGGATGAATCCGTAGATGGAAATGATTATCGCCCCGCCACCGATAGCCAAAAACTTCCAAGAGTTTTTCGCGCTGTCGCTAATCTCTTCAAGAGGACGGTCGGAAACGTTCTTGGCGCGGATTGAGGAAAGATCGGCTGAACTGGAAATGCTCTCGACAAGATTGGTGAAAAATATTTCATTGTCCTGGATCGGCGTTTGAAAGAATACCGGTGATGCAAAATCACTGTCCCCGATCACAATCACCTGCCCGCCACCATTTTGCGCCGTCGAAATCGCAGCCAAAGTATTCTTGCTGCCATTTAGGAAAGAGAGGTTGGTGTTAGGAGTAAGCTTGATATTTTCAGAAATGGTCTCACTGCCCTTGCTGGAACCTATAAGGCTCTCAACCTCGTAACCGTCCTTGTTTTCTGTTTTGAGAGAAGAGGCCCAGAGGAATGTCAAAGTGTTCAGTTTGAATAGAGATGGATGATCGCTGAAGTTTTCCTTAACTGCTCTTACCCAATAGGGATACTCGATATAGTATATCGGCGAATTCAATTTGTCGTATACCAGGTCGTCATTAATCTCTATGCCGTATGTCTTAGTAAAATCATTCATATTGCTCTCGTTCTTTTTTACAAAGAAGCCTTGCTGCAACAAATCGATATCGATATTATTCTTTTCTGACATCACTACGACTTTCCCGCCTTTGATAACAAAGTCATCCAAGACCGCTATCTCCTCCGCACTCAAAGTACTCGTCGGACCGGCGATGATCAAAGTCTTAGGTGAGACCGATTCTTTTTTCTCTATCTCGCCTTCCGCGGTAGCGACGGCCACGTAGAAACCCTTACTATCCTCTTCGGTGGAAATGTTTACATCCTTGATCGTGTAAGACTTGGCCAGGTCGGTCGTAACTATAGCTTTCTCTCCGTGTCCTTGCAGGAAGGCGACGACTTCTTTATTTTCTGTGGAAACAGAATAGACGGCCGAGATCAGGTCATATTCAAAACTTCCCAACGCCGTGACGCTAGCGAGCGTTTCCGTCTTTGCATTACTCCCCTCGCCGGCAGAGATAGTCGCGCCGAAGAAGAAATTCTTGACCTCATACTTGTCCTTTTCCACCACCTGTCCTTGCAACTGAGGGATACCCTTGGATGCCAGATCCTGTACGGTAGCAGTTTCATTGTCCGGCGCTTCGTATTTTACTGCCAGTTTACCTTTGGATAAATCTTCATATTGGTTCAGAAGGTCCTGAATTTGGGTCTTGAAAATAACATAATCCGACGGCAGATCTTTGGAGATGAAGAAAGTTACTGTCACCGGCTCGTCCAAGTTATTCAAGATATTTTTTGACGCTGGCGAAGCAGTATATATCTTGTCCTGCGTTAGGTCCAGATAGAAGGAACTTTGCGAAACGAGATAATTAAAAGCCAGAAGGAAGACAAGGAAAATCACAGCCGAACCCTGAGTCGACTTCAACAAAGAGCCTTGCGACCTTTTAGTGATTGATGATAATTTCGGAATTTTTTTATTCATAAGATTAATTAGGGTTATTGACAAATAGACAATTCATGCTATCATATCCTCATAAAATAGGTAGGGAGAATTAGTATGACAGTGGAAACAAAAAATAAAATTTTTTTGTTGCATATCACTTCGCAACTTATCACTCGGATATGCAATATGATAGACTACGCGATATACGGGTGTTATCCTGTATTCAACAAAGAACAAGCTAATGAAAGGAAGAGAGACATGAAGAGAACCTGAATTCAGGCTCTTCTTTTTTCTAAAAATTACTTCCACTTCCTCTCTTTGATTGCTTGCGTATTTAAGAAAAGGAAAAATATCACGACGGAAAAATAATAAACCAAATCCTTGAGCGAAATAACACCGCGCAAAATAGAGTTGAAGTGCGTTGCCAAACTGATGTTCTTTCCGACGATAGCAATGATGGAAGGTGCAGTATCAAGAACGAAAGAACTTCCGACGATATAAAAAAGAAATATTACAACCAGAGACAAAAGGAAGGCGGTAATCTGATTTTTCGTAACCGAAGATACCCAAAGCCCGATGGCGATATAGGCAGCACCCAGAAAAAGCGTACCCAGATAACCGGCAAAGATCAGCCCCCAATCCGGCTCACTTAAACTTCCTAACATCAAAGGAATCATAAAAGTGAAAAACAAAAGTTTCACCAAAAAAACGAATGCTGCCAAAAACTTTCCCAGCACCACCTGGATATTTTCCAAAGGCAGCGTAAGTAGCACCTCTGCCGTGCCACTTCTCTTTTCTTCCGCCCAAGAAGACATTGTGACAGCCGGTAAGATAAAAATGAGAATAGCCGGCATCAACGCAAAGAATCCACGCATCGTAGCTTGACCGGAGATAAAGAATCCCTGCATAAAAAGCCAGCCACTGGCTACCAAAAATACACTGGCGACCAGATAGCCCAGAGGAGAATTGAAATAGGAATTGATTTCCTTTTTTGCAAGTGTAATAGTTCTATTCATTTCCTTGATCCGTTAAATTGATAAAAATATCTTCCAAGCTGGTTTCTTGTTTTTCAAGCGCCAAAAGTCCTGCACCGCTCTCTACTACCGTCCGGGCGACCTCGGCACGGATATCCGTTTCCTTAAGGACTTCGATATCTATTTTCTTTCCCTCGAACTTCACCCCAATCACACCATCAAGACTTTGCAATTTTTCTTCCAACGATTGCGATTCTCCTCGGACCTCTATCTTTATCAGAGTATTCGCCTTGCCTTCTTTCTCCAAATCCTCAGGAACACCATCTGCCACAATCTTGCCTCGATTGATAATGATCACACGCGAACAAGTCGATCGCACCTCGGAAAGGATATGACTGGACAAAATAATCGTCCGATCCTTGCCGATCTCTTTGATGAGATCACGGATTTCAATTCTCTGCTTCGGATCCAGCCCGGTAGTCGGTTCATCAAGAATGATTATTCTGGGATTATGTATGAGTGCCTGCGCGATGCCTACTCTCTGCCGATAACCTTTGGAAAGCGTACTTATCTCCGCATTCTTCTTCTCGGACAATGCGCATTTTTTTATGACTTCTTTCACTTTGCCGTCGATTTCTTCTTCGCTTATACCCTGCATTCTGCCGATAAATCCCAGATATTCCACAACCAGCATATCTTCATACAATGGCGCTTGCTCCGGCAGATAGCCGATCTTGCTTTTTATCTTCTGATCCATCAGAGGATTATTGACATCCATTCCCTCAATCTCCACCTCGCCTGCGCTGGGTTTTAAAAAAGATACCAGAATGCGCAGCAGCGTAGTCTTACCGGCGCCGTTCGGACCCAATAGTCCGACCACTTCCCCCTCCTTGAGCTCGAAAGATACGTCACGTAGCGCTATGAAATCTCCGTATTTTTTTGTCAGATGTTCAACTTTGATCATTGTTTTATATTACTTCTAAAATATCATTTTCTCGAACCATATATATGCCGAGATACCTCGGACATGTTCCCAAGCATTTTTTGCTGGCGCAAATTTTCATTTTTTTATCGTACAAGATTCTCCGCAAAGCGAGGGGGCATAGCATTAAGCTATTCGAGAAATCAATCCCGCTTGACGAGATGGTTCAATTCCTTGTTCATATTTTCCAGAACCTGGAGATAATAGTTAAGAAAAAAACTATGGATGCTGTGCCACTTCTTTTCCCGATACATCTGCTCCACCCCCAAACGTCTCAGAGTTTTGAAAAATTCCTCATCTTCCGTATGTTCTACCACCGCCTCTAAAGCCATATCAAGCTGCCTGAAACCGTAAAAATTATAATCCACACCGACTTTACGGGAGCTGAGGAATAATAAAAGTTGAGGCAAGAGCATCTCCTCTTTCTGCTCGCCGACATTCACCCAAATTTCCCGAGCCTCCTTCTTACTGAAACCGTGACTTCTGACGACCGGGTCCACGGCGCGAATGACCTCTAGCAACTCCTTACATAGATCAAAGAATATTTCCCGATCATCGATAGACTGCGACTGGTATATTATAAGTTCATTGCCGGGAAAAATCTTGAAGCCGAATCCTTCACTCACAAGTGTCTTATTATTCATTTGCGCTCTGAGGATACATATCTTAATCATAACATCCGAATTGCTGTATATGGTATTTTCCGGCGTATCTGAACGAAAAGAGCCGATTTTCTTCCCCAAGTTTTCCAATATCTCCACTGACTCAGCATTACCGTTTTCTAAAATAAGCTTTTTCAATTTCTTGGCATTTTCCGTCTTGCAGAAAAGCAGTTTTTTGGCAATACTCTTCTCCAAGCCGGTATGCTGAACCTTTGTAAAATAGTTTTCAATGAAAAAATCTATCTGTTCCTCCTGTTTGAAATCCAGGAGGTAATTCAACGATACGGCCTTTTCCACATTGTCGGTGTCCTTGCTGAAAATAAGCTCGCGTAATTTATTTTCATACTGGATAAGCATATCCTGCTTGAAAAGATAATCCAAGACACAGCCCAGCCCGATGCCGTTCAAATTGAAATCTTGGCGGAATTCCAAGTCAGCGCAGTAATCGAGATACATTGCTGCCATCCTGTCTCCTATGTCGCTGAAATAGTTCCTCTCTGCCATAAGGAATAGCGCCATCGGAATGTGTTCTTTTTGAATCTCATAGCTTTCAAGAAGCTCGTTCAATCTCCTGCCCAAATTCTGATAATCCAGACGGGAGAGACTCCAGATAAAGTAATATCCCACAGAGGAATATCTATGCTTCTTGTATCCGTCCAGAATAGGGTACACGAAGATACCGTTTCCCGATTCATCCATATATTCTAAGACATCGTAAATTTGCGGCTCATGTTTAGCATTATATAGATCTGAAATAAGTTTAGAATCTTCCTCTGATTGCATATTTTTTCCCTTAATAATCAACCGCCCTGCTCTTTTTGAAAATAAAAAAACTGCAAATGAAACAGAAGTTTTTCCAGCTTGTGTCTCTGGACGTCTTTATTTCTCCACATTATTATACGCTTTTTGTCTGTTTTTCTTTTCCTTGAATTCTTTAGGCAAATGAGTGCGATGTTTCATATATTTCATTATCATACACTTTCTAAAAAAAATCAAAAAAATATGAGGCGTTTATCCCCAAGGGCCCTTTTTAAAGCGAAAACAGGGTCAGGAGATTAAAAATAACCGGGTTTTTTCATTCATCATAAAGGAATCCGCGCTACAGAAAAAGAGACGAGATAAATCAACGTCTCTATTTCTCACAGACAAGGGTTTTAACATTAGTTTTAGAATCACCTCGCTTTCAAGATATCCCTGATTTCCGTCAGAAGCTTTTCCTCCACACCGGGAGGGGCGACTTCCTGTGGCTTTTCCCGCTCGGCCTTTTTTGTCAGCCGATTGGAAAATTTAACCACCATAAAAACCGCAAAGGCGATGAACAGAAAATCCACAACATTCTGCAAGAACAAGCCGTAGCTAATCGCCACCTCCGAGTTGGTAGCGGTAGCTTTTTCGAGCACAATTTTCAAATTGCGAAAATCTACCCGACCAAGAAGCAATCCGATGGGCGGCATCAGGACATCGCTCACAAAAGAAGAAATAATCTTGCCGAACGCACCCCCGATAATAACGGCGACCGCCAGATCGAGAACGTTGCCCTTGATAGCAAACTGTTTGAATTCTTCAATGATTTTCATATTTTTTTCTTACGATTTAATAGCTTGCAAAAATAAGACAAGCTCTATTTCAGAAATCCTCCGTCTTTATAATAATCAAGCTCTGTCTGGTTGACGTCAATGACCTGGTCCCAATTAAAATTGTACCTGTCGAATACAGCCGCATTATAGATCTTCTTTTTCGTATCACCCTGGATCAGATAAATATCATTGGAACCGCTCAGCCGGACGAGATTAGAAATAGTATAAGACTCCATCTCCTTTTTGGATATGATCTGTACATCCTCCATCCTATTGCCATAAGAATTAAAAATCTCCAAGGTGGGAATAAATTTACGGACACCGCCACTGAGATAATAGACGCTAGGTTCCTTACTGGCCCGAATAAGAAATGCGGTCTTGTATTTGTTGACCACGGAAACGTTCACATCTTTTACATCATTCCAATCGAAACCGTAATCTATGAAAATTTCCGGGTTGGGAATATGACGCTTGATACCGTTCGTCACTAGAAAAATCTTGGCGTCCCCGGACTGCCTGATAAGGTTGTCTTCGAAATCAGCAATCTTGTTGAGCTCCGCATCCGAAAGAATTTTGATATTGGTCCACTGATACCCCAGTTGCTCGAAGACTTCGGGAGTCGAAATCCATTTTTTCTTCCCGCCGATCATCACATATACTTTAGTAGAGGAAGCGGTCTTGATAAGAGTACCGTCGCCGTTGGACGGTGTAGGAGTCGGAGTGGGAGTAGGCGTGGGTGCGGGTGCTGGAGTCGCTTTGTACGTTGCTGTTAGACTGAGTCCGTGATCGGGTATGGTGACTATCGTCGTCGAGGAGGTCGTGCTGGAGATATTGCCCGTATCCCCGGTCCAACGGTCGAAAACTCTGCCCGAAGCTGGCGCATTCGCATTAACCGTTACTTTCTCCCCGAGATAATACGTTCCCGAACCGGAACCGTTATTAACGGAGAGGGTGTACACGACGGCATTAGTGTCCCGGTACGTCGCTGTCAGACTGATGTTGCCTTCCGGGATTGTGACCCTAGTGGCAGAAGCATAGAAATCATAAACAAGACCGACGTCGCCCGTCCACTGATCGAATAATTTGCCATAAGCCGGAGCATTGGCTGAAATATTCACCACGGTGCCGGGAGTATAGGAACCGGATCCGGAACCGCCATTTACTGTGAGGCTATACTTGGGTATGGCTACCGTTTTGAAATTCGCAGTAAGATTGATGTTCCCTTCCGGAACAGTAACTTTGGTGTTCGCAGCATAAAAGTCATTCACATAACCGATATCGCCCGACCATTGATCAAAGGCCTGACCCACCCCCGGAGTATTAGCATAGATACTCACCTCGGTACCGGCAGTATAAGTCCCCGAACCGCTGCCGCCCGTAACCGTAAGGGTATATTTCGAAACAGGCGCATCCTTATAAGTCGCAATCAAAACGATATCGCTTTCCGGAATCGTCACCTTGGTGCTAGATGCGTAAATATCAAAAACATAGTTGATATTCCCCGCCCATTTATCAAAAACCTGACCGGCAGGAGGAGTATAAGCCATAATATTCACATTCATGCCGGGAGCATAAGAACCCGATCCGGAGCCTCTCGTAACATCGAGATAGTAATCTTCCGAAGCCGCCAGAACACCAAAAGCCGCAGAGCAGGATAAGATGCAGAGCAAAATAAAAGATTTTATAACTTTCATGTTCATTTAAGTCAAATGGAAAATAGGCGGAAGATTATACTCATATCCGCTATTAAAATTATAACACACTGGCCCGTCTGAGTCTACAAAAAATAGCGTAAGACAGCGTTTTTATCCAGCGACAGCCCCCTGTAAGCCAAAGGATTTTTACCATCAATAAAAAATCCCGTGCCATTTGAGATTTTCGATATGGAATATAAATTTTTACTTACCCGCCCGCTTATTTCTCGCCAATATAAAGCCCAAATCACGCTCAAACTGTGAGGGAAAGATTTGCACGCTAAAACCGTGTTCGCGCAATATCGTCTCAATCTCCCGGTGATTCCTCCCGTCGTAATCGTGATATTCCAAAAAAATGTTATGGATTTTGGCGAAATCTTCTTCTGTCAGATTTTCAAAAACTTCATACTCGCCCGCTTCGATATCCATTTTCATAAGATCGACGGCGCTGATGTGATTTGTCTCGAGAAAATCCGCAAGAGAAACCGCCACTACTTTTTCTGTTTGAGCATCTTCCGCTATATTTTTCTCACTGTCTGATATAAGATGATGATTGATGCTGTCCGACGCGAGAGCGAGTTCCCGTTCCCCGGCCCTACCGGCAAGCGCAACTTTGTGAGTCTTTACGTTCCCCAACTTATTGACAGAAATATTTTTCAAAAGCAACGCAAAATTGACCCTCTCCGGCTCCAGCGCATATATTTTCAAAGTCGGATTTAGTGCAGAAACATATAGGGAGAAAATGCCAATGTGAGCACCCACGTCCAAAATCGGCAGATTGCCTTTCTCGATGATTTCTTCGATTACTTTATAATCCCGCCATTCGAATATTTCCGCCACCACGCTTTCGTCAGCATCCGGCCGCAAGCGAATCTCGAATTTCCGCTTGTGAAATTCTATCCTTTCCAAAAGTAATTTTTCCTGCTTTTCTTTTTTCATAAAATTTTTTTATCCCCTAACGATAGTTTGATATGGAGTAGCAGACTTTAGTCTGCGCAACATCTAATGCAGACAGAACGAGTATACACAACGTCTTTTTCGCGCTTCCCGCCAGCAAGGACCAAAACCCTCTTCTCCACACAATAGATAGTTATCTGACTATTTCCGCTTTGCCATCACTTCATTGATAGCTGTATAAGAACTTTTTGGAGAAAAATCTTCCGCCACAATCCCGCCCGCATCACTACTACCGTCACGCAGCTGTCCTAAGATAATACCGGAAAAACCAGCGGAATTGGCCAAGTGAAGGGAATAAAGGAAATAGTCTTCTTGCTCTGCCATATCATTACCCGAATCGTTCCTTACATTTCCCATCCAGACCTCCCCCTCCCAGTGATATTTCTTTTTCATACCCAGCAAATTTTTCTTTCCCCCTTCCAACTCCGTCGCACTTCCGGCATTCATAGAAAAAATATCGATGACAGCATCATTATTTCCCAACACCCTTTCAGCGAATGTCCTGTCCATTGCTTTCGCTCCGTCGGATAAAACCGTCCCTTCTAACGCGACTTTCGTAGAAAATGAAATTTGCTTTATCGCGAGCCCTACCTCCTTGGAAAAATTGAACCACTCTTCCAGCGAGCGCCGAGAATCCACTTGCCTGCCGATGCTGTAGGGACACTCCGGCAATATCAAAAAATAATCCGGTTTGTATCTAGCCATCAAAAAAACCGTATCCGATTTGTACTCTTTTTTAAAATCATCCCAGCTCGCATTACCTCCGCCTTCATTCGATCCGAGCCAGGAATTCCTGCCCAGATACGCCAAGTATACTTTCATTTTCTTATCTCGCGCACATGCAACAGCCCCATCCAGTTTCGCCAGTTCGCCAGCACTTTCCAAAGTTCGACGCTCGAGATCAAAACGTACCAGACCAGCCCCCAGATCGGATGCGAGAGATATCTCTTTCTCAACGTTAGAAAGATCAATAGCAAAATCTTTTTCTCTTCCCACCTTCGCGGAAGCGGCGTTGATAGTAGTACCGAAAGAAACATTTTTCGAGAATGACACCATATCGGAAGACAATTCCGGAATTTGCGGCTCGCTAAATTTTTTATAACCGAGATAAACTGAAACAAAAAGCAACAAAATGATTAGCAGTTTCATGTTCTCTTTGAGATTGCCTTCCATAGTATTTAATATTTTAGCGCACAGCACCCGATTAATTCAAACATATTAGAACTATACTTTTCTACCACTGCCTTTTTCCCCTCCTATACTTTTATAATAGAGCAATTTTATTGTTTCGGAAACAACAAAATATACTACCACGATAGCCATATCCAAAGCTATAGAGCTCGCGCTGATAGCCACAAAACCGAATACTTCCTGCCCGAATCGCGTGAAAGGTATGACGAGAGTAACAGCCGCCGCCAGTGTGGCAAGAGAAATCAATTGAAAAGACGGACAGACCGCGCGCCAGAAAGGCTTGCGGGTGCGAATAGAGAATATGAAAGCGAGCTCGGTCAAAATGCTACCGATGAACCAATTGGTGCGCAATATCTCCGGAGAAATCTGGTAATAGAGCCCGAAAAAAAGAAAATCAAACACCGAACTTACCACACCCAAAAGCGAAGCGATAAGCACGATATCCTTAACCTCATATTTGCGCGGAGTCCGGAGTTCCGAGTCGTCCACCGTGTCCGAGCTTACCGCAATCATCGGAAAATCAGAAAGAAGATTGATAAGCAAAATCTGTAGCGGCAACATCGGTAAAAAATCTATGAGTAGAGAGGCTGAAGCCACGGCAAAGAAATTGCCAAAATTGGAAGCGAGAGTGGATTTGATATATTTGGTCGTATTGGCAAAAACCGTCCGCCCTTCCCGGATGCCTTCAATAATGACACCGAGACTCTTATCGAGAAGAATGATATCCGCCGACTCTCGCGCGATGTCCGACGCCCCATTAACCACGATTGATACCCCGGCAACTTTCAGCGCCGGTGCGTCATTAATGCCCTCGCCCAAAAATCCGACTTGATATCTTTCCTGCAGCTCCTTGATGATTTTATATTTCTGCTCCGGCGTTACGCGAGCGATAACCGAATATTTATCCAAGGCCACCGCACGGGTCTTGCGATCCATCTCATCCAGCGCCGCCGCAGTGATAACCTCTTCCGGAGACTGGCTGAGCCCGATTTCATATGCCACCGCCCCCGCCACTTCCGCACTGTCACCGGTCAATATCTTGATCCGCACGCCCAATTTCTGCGCATTCTTGATAGCCGCAAACGTACTCTTTTTGATAGGATCAACAAAAGAGACTATACCCAAAAGTTCGAAGCCCTCTACTTGAGCGCGAGCTTCCGTCTCCATATCATCCACATCGGGGGCTATCTCTTTGCGAGCAAGCGCCAGCACACGCCGGCCGGACAACCCCTCTTGCTTGATCCAATACATGATCTCCATGTGTTGCTTCTTGGATATGGAGTTGCAGTATTCCAAAATCCTTTCAGGCGCACCACGATAGATGAGCTCGCGTTTGCCTTCGCGCTCCACCATCACTTCGTTCTTTTTCTTCTTCGGATTAAAAGACTCCTCGTAGATGCGATTGTATTTTCCCAGCTCATTTTTTTGCGCTGCGGAAATTTTTTTCCATAACGCAAGATCGAAAGGCTCCGTCTTCTTCTTCTTGATATCGGATGAGGCTAAATTAGCGTACAGGAATAATGTATTTACGTCTTCGCCCCACGTCTCCGCCACCGTGAGCGAATTCTCTGTCAACGTTCCCGTCTTGTCCGTACAGATTATTTCCACGCCCCCCAGATCCTCCACCGCAGACAGCCTCTTGACGATTACCTTGCTTCGTGCCAAAACACGCGCGCTATGTGAAAGAGCAAAAGTAGTCACCAATGGCAACGCTTCGGGAATGACCCCTACCGTCAATGCGATAGAAAAAAGCAACAGCTCACTTATCTCAAAAGTGCCTGCACGCAAAATAGCGTTAGATGCGAATACCAGAACGAGCGTGACCGCGATAAGTTTCAATATGAAAGCGGAAAAATCATTGATACCTTTTTCGAAGTTACTCACACTCTTGGTGGCCGAGGCGAGACGTGCGATACTTCCCATCACAGTCCTCTTGCCGGTTTTGATTACCACCGCCTTGGCAGTACCGTCTACCACTGCCGTACCGGAGAAACCTATGTTTTCCGCCTCAAAAAAATTATCCGCAATCTTCTGCAACACCCCGCTAATTTTGTGCGCCGACACTGACTCTCCCGTAATAACAGATTCATCTGCCTTAAAATTCTCCGTTTTCAAGAATCGGACATCCGCTGGAATCTTATCACCCGTTTCCAAAAAAATTATGTCTCCCACCACCAGCTCTTCGGATTTTACCAAAGATATCTTGCCGCCGCGCAAAGTCTTTACATTCGAGACTACGAACGCTTTAAGAAGCTCTATCGTCTTTTCCGACCGATATTCCTGAAAAAATCCCAAGGTGACGTTGATTGCCAAAAAAACAGCGATCATAAAACTATCGGTCTTCTCCCCCAAACAGAGCGCCAGTATCGCAGCGCCGATCAGAAGATAGATGAAGGCTGATTTGAATTGGCGAAAAAACACTTCCTGCCATTTCAATTTTTTATCCGCAAGCGCATTTGATCCATATTTTTCCAATCTCGCCCCAGCTTCTTTCACTGGCAATCCTTTTTGCTCATCCACTTTGAGCTCCTGCAAAATATCCTCTACCCGTCTGGCGCTATAAGAAAAAACCTCCATTGTTTTTTGTTTAAATATTTATTTTTATTGCAAATATCACATATCAATAATCCCACTTTATAGGCAGGATGTCAAAACGAGAAAACTCATATTTTGTTATTCTGAAGAATCCCGTCATATACCACGGGATAAACAAGATAACTATTATTTCGTCATTCCGAGGTACCCCGAAAAATCCCTTCATTTTTTGCGTGGTAACGAGATTCTCCCTTCTGCTAAGAGTGACTTATAATGAAACGGCTCTCTCACAATAATTACTATCGCAATAAGATGAGCGTAAACAATTTTATCGTCATCAGTACGTCCCCTCTCCTACCGGGAGAGGGTCGGGGTGTGGGGGATGATAATATTTAAACCTTTTTGAAAAGTACGATTAACACCTCACCAACTCCCGCCGCCACCGCCTCCGAAACCGCCACCGGAAAATCCACCGCCTCCGAAACCGCTTGAGCCGGATGCAGCAGGAGAAGTCACGGCAGAAGAACTGAAGTCGGATCGAAAATCACCCAAGCTATTCACAAAATAGAGCGCCGTGAAATTATTGAATCCCCGCGAGTCTTCATACCAGGACGGCGAAGCATTATAAATCCCTACGAATTGTTTCGCCCATTCTTTCTCCACCCCGAGCGTGATCGCATAAGGAAGTAGTTTCTCAAACTGTTCCGGATTTTTCTCCGGCGCATTATGGAATTCCAAACGGTCCTTCTCCGCCACGGTCAGATAATTTTTCAGCCCCAGAATCTTCTCTTTGAGAAGAACCCCCGATTCGGTTTTTTGCGGCATTGCAAAAGAAAAAATACCGATAATCGCAAAAGAGACGACAAGACTCAGGATCGCATAAGCCCCGAAAACGCCACCAAGAAAATTGAAGATGATCAAGAAGAACCCGATAAGGATAAAAAGATAGATAACGAAATATTTAACTCGCGCCTCCTGCGGATTTTTAAAAAAATAACCTTTTTGCGAAACGGAACCATAAACCTCTTTGACAAAAAGATTGTATTTCTTATAAAAAGTGTTCTTTAGATCCGAAAGTTTAACCGAATTCCCTTTCTCGAAAATTCCGCCCAACAAAATCTTTTCATGCTCACTGAGAGATTCATCGGCCTCTTTCAATTTCTCAAAATAATATTCCGCGCTTTTTACAAAAAGCATTTCCTTCTCTTGCCGCCTGATTTTGAGATATCCTTTCACCGCCAACTCTATAATCTCCGCAGAAAGTTCTTTTTGATCACATTTTTCATCCACCATCGTGCCCGCCTCCGCCGGCGTGACATTGTCCGGCACGTCGAATTCCGTGATAATTGTCCCCCTTCCTTTCGGGTCTTTACCTCTTTTTCTCCAGATACAGAAAGCCAAGATGAATACCAGGAAAGGTACGAACAAAACAATATTGTCGATGAGAGTCTCTCTGAAAACTTCAGATGCGGTCGGCTGATAAATTATCCCCCTGGGTACCCCAACCACGACCGTCAGCCCCTCACCCGCCGATAAATCTTGCGCGACAAAGTTCGCCCCTCCTACAAAACCACTGTCAGATGAGAGGATATACCCCGCCATATCACAGGCATCAGCGCTGCCCGATAAACCGGAAAAACATTTTATCTGCGTATCCTCTTTTCTAAAAACCTCCGGAAAGGAAACTTGCGCGCTCGCCTGTACTATCGGTACTATGAATCGGTTGCCCGTCACATTCCAATAGAGTTCATCATAATTACCCAGATAATTGATAACGCGCTTGACCTTGTAACTGATAATATAAGTCTTTGCCCCTGTCACAAGAGTATCCGCGTTACCGATCTTTATTTCCTTGTTGTTTCCGCTATCCGAAACCACAAACTCATACGTCGCGCCGTCGGTGTCAACAACCGAAACATCGCTCAAGCGCACGTTGTAGTTTCCTCCCCTCGCCGCGTAACGCACAGGAATATCTCGATAAATCCCATGTTTCTGAAACTGCCCGAAATCATAATCAATTCTCTCCGTTACATCGACACTGGCATCCGTGTTCATCTTGACCGTAACGTCGAAGCTATCGATCTTCTCCTCTCCCACCGCGAGGGCAAAATTATTCCCGCATAAAAAAATCAGCGCCAAACCCAAAACCGAGGTCACCGCCTTAAATTTTTTGTTATTAATTTGCATAAGATTGTTTTAAAATCTTAAAAATATAACTTAATAATCCCATTTTATAAGAAAGCTGTCAAAGAAAATAACTTAAATTCTATTCTGAAATGCAATCCCCTTTTAAACAAAAGACATCTCGTTTGAGGTATAATAGTTACGTAGAATAACTAATCATTAACCCTAACGAAATGTCCTATCAACAGCTTACATTAAAACAACGTTTTCAACTAGAGACACTACGGCAGACTATGGGAACCCAGAAAGAGATAGCGGTGTGGATGAGAATAAGCGCTAGTACTGTTTCTCGTGAACTCAGAAGGAACAGGAAGGAAGGTTATGAGGCGCGCAGCGCCCATAGCCTCTGCAAGAGGCGCAGGAAAGAAGCCAAGCGTGTAACCAAGAAGCTCTTGCATGATAAAGAGGTTTATACTTTTGTGAAAGATAAAATCACAATAGGTTGGTCACCGAAGCAGATCGCAGGACGCTTGAGAGATGATACGGGATTGATTATCTGTCACGAGACCATCTATGATTTTATCTATACGAAAAAGAAAGAGTGGATCGAATGTTTAAGAAGAAAGAAAAACAAATACCGCAGGAATAAAGGAACCAAAACGAGGGAAAAAAGGCGAGAAGAAGCCAAAAAAAAGGATTGATACCAGACCGAGTGTGGTGGAAACGAGAGAAAGGATCGGAGACTGGGAAGGAGGTACTATCGTAGGAGGAGAGAAGATAACAGGTATCATTACCTCTGTAGAAAGGAGAAGTGGATGTTTATTGGGAGATCTATTTTTAAAAAAGAAAGCGGAAGTAATCAAGATAAAAACAGTTGCCAGATTCAAGAAGATTCCGGTTGATAAGAAATACACCATTACCTATGATAATGATGTAGAGTTCTCAGAGTATGAGATGATTAAGAAAGAAACAGGAATGGATATATACTTTGCTTATCCCTATTACTCATGGGAGAGGGGAACCAATGAGAATACCAATGGACTTCTGAGACAGTTCTTTCCTAAAAAAAGTATGTTTGCTAAACTGACACAAATGGACGTTGATAAAGCCATTCTGCTTATCAACAATCGTACCAGGAAAAGACTTGGCTATCTGACCCCTTACGAGGTTTTTATTGAAGGGAAGAATTGCAGTCCAAGGTAGAATGTACGAAATGCCACCCATTGCGATAAGCAACAGGGAAACGGCCAATATCAGTCCTTGTCTTTTCATAAAACTTTATTTAGATAAAATTATACCCCTCCTCTATATCTTTAAAAAATTTTGTTTTCAAAAAAACACTCTGCCGAATCGGACAGAGTTTTTTCGCAAAACAGGACAGACGGAATAATTGATGCTGATTCGAGGCTAATGCATATTTCGATTATTGATCGCATTTATTTACACAATAGACTAAAAAATAGAGGATGGCAAGCGTTTGCGGAACATGAATCAGGTCGCGTCTATTGCCATCCCTAACTCACTTGCATTTTAAGCCTTCTATTCCAACCAAAAGTTTCAATGTGATGTATTTTGATTCCCCGCTTTAAGAGAGGCGGCGTCAACATAAGCGTAGCATTGTTGCCGCGCGGGGTGTGTGGGAACGGCCTGCTACTCATAACTTCAATATCACATAGCGATTGCGTTTATTAAAATGTAAATCATCAGTTGTTAGTCGATTCAACACACCCCTCGCAACGTTATAGCTCTTCCCTTCTCGAGAGGGGAATCTGATCCAGATTCTTCGGATGAAAATATACTACGGGAAATACAGGTGGAACATATTGCCATCTAAATACTAGGTTAGCCTAACCTGTATAATATTGTATTTTTTTACGATATAAAACGAAGATTCCGGGTCGAGCCCGGAATTACAAGATAATAAAAAATACGAATAATATTATAATAAAGTCTACGTCGCCTTACAAGCTAAGCTCTTTTCGCATATCCTCCGGAGCTTCCCATAGAAAACAATCCTCGGGGTTGAACCAGAAATAGATAGGATCGCCGACTTTGAATTTTTTCCTGAGCTGGTCTTCCTTGAATTGCTTGTAGGCCCAGACAAGGTCTTCGCCGCTGCGGATCTGGTATTCGTAGAAATGGCCCATAAAGTTTACTGATTCCAGCCTTCCCTGAAAATAATTTTTGCCTGACTTGCTCTCGATATGGATCTTCTCAGGACGTACGCCGATTGCGATACGGGAAAATCCGGTATGACGTGCGATAGCGATAATCTTGTCCCGGCACTTCACCTCGTGCGCAGAAATCCTTTCACCGGTAAAAAAATTGCATTTGCCGATAAAGTTAGCAGCGAAGACAGAATTGGGCTTTTCATAAAGCTCCTCCGGCGTGCCAGTCTGGATGACCTTGCCCTGTCTCATAAGTATGATATTGTCAGCAATTGTCATCGCCTCTTCCTGATTGTGCGTGACATGAATGGCCGTGATGCCATATTTCTTGGCGATGCGCTTAAGCTCGTAGCGGAGATATTCCCCGATTTTGGCATCCAGCGCCGAAAGCGGTTCGTCCAAAAGCAAAATTTTTGAGTTGGTAGAAAGAGCGCGCGCCAACCCCAGCCGCTGTCTCATCCCGCCCGACAGTTCATCCGGCATCGCGTGCGGACGATCGGATAGCCCTACTCTTTTCAGATTGCTCCGCACCGAATCTTCAATTGCTGCCTTACTCCATCCCTGCACCGTCGGCCCGTAAGCTACATTCTGCCATACATCCAGATGAGGGAAAACTGCGAAATGTTGAAAAACAAACCCCACATGGCGCTGTTGTACCGACATGTTAAGGGCGCTGCTGCCGTCAAACAGAATATCTCCTTCAGTCGGATTTTCCAGCCCCGCGATGCAGCGCAAGAGAGTGGTCTTGCCACAACCCGAAGGACCGAGCAAGGCGTTGTATTCTCCTTGCTTGATATGCAAATCGATATCATCAAGCGCTATAACTTTCTTGTCGACAGAAGGAAAACATTTTCCCAAATTCTTAATTTCTATTTCCGGCATAGTTGTATTATTTATTTTTTATGAATGCTGATTGTGATAGATACCTTCGATTATCTGTCACGCTGAGGGTAGTGTAGGATTCCGTTACTATGCGGGATATTACGGGATCCTTCGGAGTACCTCAGGATAACACGTGGCGTTCCCTCCTCCTATACCCGTTTCACGGTTCTTGCCGTCTGCGTCTTTTTGAGAATAACAAGAAAAACCAGCGAGAATGAAAAAAGTATGAGGCACGCAATCGCCGCTTCGTCCAATCTGTTTTCTTTGAAGAGCTCAACGATAAGCACAGAGACCGTTTTGATATTCTGGCTCACCGCGAGAGTAGCCCCTGTTTCCGAAAGACTACGCATAAAAACCATAATCGCACCGGTAATCAGCGCCGGTTTTATCTGCGGCAGAATGACCGTGCGAAAAATCCGGACCGTGCCGGCGCCCAGCGAATAAGCGGCATCTTCCTGGTCAGTGGAAATATTTCGGAAGGCAGCGACGAGCGGTTTTACAAAAAGCGGGAAAGTGAAACAAAGATGGGCAAGGATCAAGATGACTATTTCCCAAGGTAAAAATTGCCGCCAAAAAAGCGCCAGAGAAAGTCCCAGGGCGCTAGTGGGGACGATCAGAATAACTTCGTTCAGGCTCTCGACGATTTCCCCTATTCCCATTCGGTTGCGAGCAATGATGTAGGCAATCGGCAGGGCTAAAAAAGCATTGAATAGCGTGACGATCCCCGCTACAGCAAATGAAATCAGAAGACTTCCGGTCAAGGCGCTTATGTCCACCGCTTTGAAATTCATAAAATAGTAAAGTACCAAGAAAATCGTAGGTAGAAAAATCATCGCAAAATAGACGAAAGTGACGATGAAATTGCGAGGAGAAAATAGCCCGGAAAGTTTTTTCTCAAAATCGGGACGGATGGTCGGCAAAGTAAAAGTTTTTTTGCCGAAAGCCGTCCGAGCCAGAACCAGTATCAAAAGTGCGATAAGGATAAGAATAATACTGAGTGATGCCGCCGCGGGAAAATTATCAGCGTCTTTGAGAGATACGATTAGAACCGGCGCGGTAGCAAAGACTCCTGCCACCATCATCGTCGCGCCCGTTTCCGAAAGGCTGCGCGTGAAAGAGAGAACCGCACCATTGATTACTCCATCACGGCAAAGCGGTAGCGCAATAGTACGGAAAAAGCTGAAAGGGCTGGCACCCAGACTATCCGCCGCCTCTTCGTAAGCGACGTCAAGCTGCATAATCGCCGCCGAAACCGAGCGCACCATATACGGCAGTGTAAAAACTATGTGCAGTAAGATTATGAGTAGTGGCCCCTGGCTCACCAACCCGCCTTCAAGTCCGATAAGTCTGGCTACACCCCAGTTCGTGCCGTAATAGAAATATACCGAAAATCCCAGTGCGGCAGTCGGCATCACCAGAGAAAGGTCGATAAGGTTATCAAGCCACTTGAGAAAACGATTCTTGCTACGCACGATCATCCATGCCAGCGGCACACCCAGAATCAGATTGAATATCGTGACGATTAAACCGATTGAGAGCGACAAGAAAAGCGCCCGGATTATCTCCGGATCCAGCAGCGCATCAAAATTCCCGAAGTAGCCCAAGATATAGACCGCGGGAATAAAAATCACGACAACGAAGAATAATAGCGAGGATAAAAAACCGAGATGAGCAGCCTTTTTCGACCAAGCAAAAGAGTGATTGCTTTTTGTGTCTGACATTATTTTCTGTGAATGGGAAATTATTACTCTCTTATTATAACATATGGGGCGCAAAAATAAAAAAACGGACACTTAGTCCGATTGAAGGTTTTAATGCCGCGGGATATTTTCTATATATACTTGGCTCACCTGCTTTTCCTATGGCTTATTTCATGCTAATAAATCTGGAATTATGCCAGATTAACTTATTTTGAATTACAAAATACCTTACTTGTTATTCCTGTACAAGTTAGACAGTTCGCTGACAAAATACTACATAATTTTCATCTATATGATATTTTTCGTGTGTCATGCTGGGCTTGACCCGGTATCTTCTTTATATTTCGCTTTTACTTTGCCATAACGCTTAATCGTTATACTCCGTAGATTCCGGATATTTCGCAGTAACGAAATTCCGGAATGACAAATATCGTGGATTTGGTGTTTAAGAAAAATTCTTCGAAAGATTCTTTTAAAAGTGTCAGCGAATCATCCGGCTTGCACAATTCCGTAAGGACCCCTTGAGAAGTAGCCTTAGACAAATCTCCTTATCATAAAAGTTCAGCAATAAACCGAGGGATTCCTCCGCTTTGCTGAGGAATGACAAAATGTCGGTTTTATTACGGAGAATACAGTCTGGATGATTTGAAAAAGTATTCTTAAGATTAGAATTAAATAAGAACTTGCTTCCATTCCCTCTCCCACCGGGATTATCGCCGTGCCATAGTAAAGTGACGGCAGGAGGGCGTTAGGGGGATAATTATTTCACTATCAATCATCTACCAATCCAATTTGTATTTTTTATGTCGTCTGTCTTCTATATAGAGAATCCTCCACCAGTATTTCCCCGCATAATATCCGACGAGAGCACCCATTAAGTCAAAAACTATTTCCGGTAACGGCCGTAATGCAAAAATATTTTCTGCGCCGTAAGTATACCGATTTCCTCCCGCTGTTAACAATGAATCCACATAAGAAATTTCCAGCAAATCATACACGATATCTCCTAAAAGCACAAATAGAAAAATCACAAGCAAAGTATATGCGGTTTTTTTAGTGGGCATAATATTCTATATATGATTAGATTCGACCAAAAAACAATGCTGGAAACAAAAGAAACGAGGCCTTTTATTTATTTAGGACATCAATCCAATCAATAAATCCATTCATAAAATTCCCTCTTCTTTCTCTCATCTCAGGAGACAACAATTCTATCAATTTTACTTTCATCTGTTTCACATCGACACCCTTCCATCGTTCTTTAATCCTGACAGCAACCACAGGAGTCTCTCCATCCCATTCATCAGGGATTGTGATAAAGCCGACTCTTTTCAATCTATGATTCCAGGTAAGATCTATGTCCACTTTTATTCCGTTAGCTTTTTCAATTTGAACAAAATTATGTCCGTGATCCCACTCTCCCTGATCAAGGATAAACTTAAGATGATCAGGAAGCTTTATCCCTTGTTCACTCCACCTGAAAGTACAAACAATGGGAGTATATTTAATCCCAAGCTGATCAAAACAGGCTTGTAAAACTAAATGTTTGCCCGTGCAAGTGCCCACTTTTTTTGTAACCAAAACTTCTTTGATACTCCTTCCTTCTCCCCAAGGAATTTCGGCTATCAGTTGCACTATTTTAATTATCCGTTCCTCATCTCCTAAGCTGAAAATGTTGATTCCTCTAAGAAAATTCTCGACATATTTTTCGGACAAACTGTTTTCATCTTGCAAAAAATCCTTGATATCATCCTCCAGTATCATATTATCAATAATCCTTATTTGATTATAAAGGTAAATCGACCCCATGTGCCCGAGAACAGGCAATGCGGGAAGCTCTTGCCGAAATGCTTTAAATTACAGAATCACCTCCTCACAATCTCCAAGTTCGACACGTCGATATCCAGATCCATCTCGATTTTCTTATCCGCGGTATCGTAATTGCTCGTCCGATATTCCGTCTCGCTTATTTTCTCGAAGCCCAACAGACTCTGGGAAGATATATCGGAAGTAAGGCTGACCCTTACGCCGGAGGATTCGGGCAAGACAATTTTCGTCTGCCCTACACTGGCCTTAATCTTCACATCAACCGAATCCTGCCTGTCGGACAAGGTGAGTTCTAAATCGGAAACGTTAGAGTCGATATCAACAGATTTGGCGGTCACCTCCCCGAGGTCGATGGTGGCGTCGGTGACGTTAAGACTGAAAAAAAGTTCCATAGACAGTTCGGAACTCAACTTCAGATTCAAATCGCTCTTGCCTCCACCGAAAAAAGACCTCCAAGCCTGATCCGGAATTCCGGATGACTTCAACTCTATATTTTGAGTACGGTCAGAAACGCTGGAGGTTTTCTCCAGCTGCGCGTAGTCACTTTCAAAATTTCCTTCCACCAGTTTTTTGGCTCCTCCTCCGACTGCCAGACTACCCACATCGATCTTTATATCAATCTTCGCGAGATTCGTGTCTGCGCCTTTGTCGATTTCAATGGGAGTACTCCGCCTTTGTGTGCTGCCATTTTCCGAGATTCCATTTTGGACCATCGTCCCGACCAGTGCCGCCACCGCCACAAAAACCAGCAGACCGATAACAAAAGAAAGTGGGCGCCGCGTATCCAGAAAAGAAAGTCCTACGGCAATTATGAGAAGCGGCCAGAACTGGAAAAAATCGATGTTCAAATCTTGCGAAATATATCCCGCACTTTTTCCCAGAAGAAAGATTCCGGAGGAAATTATAAAAAGACCTAGAAGCAGCTTGCCGAAATCGAAACCCGGATTGTTCGCCACCGGGATAGCCTGTACTACTTTCTCCGGCGTTTTTTCAGATGTTGCTTCGGATTTTTTTTCCTCTTTTATGTTTTCCTCGGGAGAATTATTTTGTTCTCCATCCATATTATTATTTTTTAAAAATAATATAAAAACCTATACTGATGATAGCAAGAGCCCAAACGATATCCATATCCAGCCACCCCATAGGAAGGATTTGGCGGGAAAGAAAAAATAAACCGAAGAGAACGATTATGAAACCCAGCATATTTCTGGACTCGCGCACTTTGCCCTCATCAAACTTCGCTTCGTGAGAAATCTCTTTCGCTTTCCCCTCGATTTTTCCCGCAAGTTCATTGACTTCCCCCTCGAGGTCCTTGTTACCTGCACTCGACCGGCCCGGTTCTTCGGGAATCACGATTACCATTATGAGATAGAGAAGAATCCCCGCTCCATCAACAAAGAAAAACAATACAAAGAGCAGACGAAACAGGACCGGGTCCACACCGAAATATTTCCCCAGCCCGCCGCACACGCCGAAAATGACGCGATCCGTGCGAGAACGGTAGAATTTTTTCACTTCTTCTGCCATATTTTTTGAGTTAATGATTAATTGTATAAATTTTAGCAGTTATACAGAAAATAAGCCAAAAGTTATCCACAGAGGATAAATACCCCAAAATAGTTTTTTTTTACAAGATAATCCCCCTTAGCATTTTAAGAAGTCTTGCACTTCTGCAATCATTGCCGACAGAATTATAATAAGGAATCTCGTAAAGAAGATGGCAAACAGTAAAATATTTTATTTCCTTCGAATCCGCCTTGCCATAGCCCCTAAGAAAACTCACAAAATCTTCGCCTCCCCATTTCTCTATATAAAGCTTCGCTATATCATAAGCACGCGGTCCGCAACTGAGGTCGTCGAAATCGATAAGTCCTCCAAAAGCACGATTAAGGATTAGGACATTGATATCAATCAGATCAAAATGGAGCAACACCGCTTCCTGACAATCGGCAATCGGCAATGTTTTTTCAAAAAAACACGAATCGCCGTTATTTCCTCTGCGGACAGAAGCCCGGTCTGAAGAAGTAGCGGCATATCCCTAAGCAGCAAAAAATCAATATGACGTTCGAGAGTCAAGTGCTTGCCCTGTAGATTCTTTCCGAGCTCACCGAAACCTCGCATCTCGATACGATGTATTTTTCTAACAACCTTGCCCAAGGCGATATAAACGTTTTTCTTTTCCTCCGCCGACAACCTAGTCTTACTCAGTATCTTGCCCGCGAGGCAAGATTCGATGATATATTTTTCCTGAAGCACGATTTGCGGCACAAACTTATTGTTTCGTAATTTTTCGCAGGCGAAAGCTTCGCGCAAAATCATAATCTCATTTCCTTTGAAAGGAATTTTGATGACATATTTATTCTCTACCGTCTCCACGATCTTTACTGTCTGTTCAACGCCAAAAGAACAACCAATAAAACGCACGACCTCTTCAGATAGTTTATTTTTGAACAGAGAAACGATCTGATCGTCTGACCTAAAAATATCAATTAGCTGCTAAAAAGTACACTCTCTTTGGAATAAATCTTCGTAGCAATCAGGATGGCAAATATCGAAGCAATAATGAGTGAAGCGAATGTCATCAAAATATGCCCCATGTCATAAGTCCCTATCAGTACTTCCTTAAAAAGCAATACGGCATTCACCGCTGGAATGGCATAATGCCAAAGCGCCGGTTCGAAAGTCGGCATGGAATTGATAAGAGCAATCGGCAGGACCACGACCATATAGGCCGGGCTGATATAGCTCTCCGCCTCTTTGAAACTTTTGGCGTAAATGGAAATAGACAGGATGGCCGCCGAGAACATCAACACCAGAAATATGCTCACGCCAAAGAGCAGGATTGCCGCCTGCGGTTCGACTGAAAAATTAAACGGGCTCGTATCCATGCCGGTTGCGCCCATTCCAGCCGACATCGACCCTCCTATATCCCCGATGTAAGTAAACGAAATATACAAACTGCTGATAGCGAGCACGATTGAAGTGAGCGAAACCGTACTCACTGCCAAAAATTTCCCCAGCACAATTTCTATCCTTTTCGCCGGAGTCAAGAACAACGCTTCCAATGTCTTGCGCTCTTTTTCACCCGCTGAAACATCGATAGCCGTATATTGCCCGCCAGCGATAGAATAGATAACGATAAAAAGTGGGATCAAAAGACCCAGTAAATACCCGCTCGTTTCTTTTGCTGTTGCAGCGTCGCGATTCACGACTGTGACCCCGGAAAGGATTTCCGGATTTATCCCCTGTGCACCGAATCTTTTGCCGAGCAACTGTTTGTTGTAATTACTTATCACCACTGAAACGACAGCGGACACATTCGCCGAATTGAGATTAGTGGATTTGCTTATGAGTTCCAGCTCAGCATTTTTTTGAGATACCACCAGTTCTTGGAAATCCGCTGGGATTATGATAGCCGCGTCAACTTCCTCCTCCGCCACGGCCGTCTGCAAATCGCCGTCCACTTTCACAACCTCCACTTTCCCCTGCTGCGTAATTGCCGCGGCTATTTGCGGTGCCGCATCCTCGTTCGCGATTGCGATTTTCACAGCCTTCTCCTTCTGGCTTTCTGTCTGCGACTCTATCAGCTTAAACATCCCGATCATGATTACTGGCATCAGCAATATCGGGATGATAACCATGGAAAACAGCGTCCGCCGGTCGCGAATAGTATCTTTGATTTCCTTTTTCCAGATGGTAATGACGTTTCTTAGATTCATAATTTTAGTTTAAGATGATTTGACTATATTGTTACTGTCATTGTGAATCGTAGAAGCACAATATTTCGTGCCCTCTCCGACATGGCAATCCCGTTGCTATGCCGAGTAAACATTGCGTAATATCAAGTGAAGTATGGTATCGGGATTGCCACGTCGCTCCGCTCCTCGCAATGACAGATAAGCTCCTAACCTGTCGCAACCAATTGCAAAAACACATCTTCCAAGTCCCCCGTGCCAGTTTTGATTTTCAAATTCTCCACGCTGTCATAAGCGACTGTTTTTCCTTTATGGATAATAATCACTCTGTCACAAAGCTTCTCGGCATCATACATCTGATGTGTGGAAAAAATCACAGCCCGCCCCTCCTCCTTGGAGCGCTGCATAAAATTACGCACCGTCTGCGAGGCCAACACGTCCAGCCCGGAAGTCGGCTCGTCGAAAATGATCACTCGCGGGTTATGAATAACGCTGCGCGCAATTGCCAATCGCTGCTTCATCCCGGTAGAATATTTGCCCGCCCTTTTGTCTATGAAAGCTTCCATATCCAAAAGCCGCGACAATTCCTCGATTCTCTCATCCAAATCTTTTTTCTCCATACCGTAAAGCTCGCCGAAATATCTCAAGTTTTCTCGCCCCGAGAATCTTTCGTAAGCGCCGATATCCGTAGTTAGTATACCGATATTCGCCCTTACCTCTCCAGCCTTTTCCTGATTGTCCATCCCCAGAACTTCTATCTTGCCACTCGTAAAAGATAGGATAGTAGAAATAGCGCGAATAATCGTGGTCTTGCCCGCACCGTTAGGGCCAAGCAAACCGAAAATCTCCCCCGCCCCTACCTCGAAACTGACATCATCCACGGCGCGCGCGCCTTCGCCATATTCTTTTACTAGATTTTTTACTGTTATGATCGGTTCCATAATATTGCTTACTAAGAATTATCTATCTTCATATTATACCGTATTGCTTACTGCCGAAATTGATCCTGCGTTCTTTGGATAAATTCTACATCTGTTATTTTTATTATACACTTTTTTGTTATTTTGCGAAAAAAGACTTTTTTTGTTGACTCGGTCGTCTCGGCTGAATCTTTAGTTTTGATTGTTACAATGGCAGATAAAAGACAGACGCAAAAAAACAGCCCTGTGACTGTCTTTTATGGGTGTATATATTTATCAAAATTTTTACTCAATGCAACAATCGACTGCTTTTTTCACCAGTTCTTTGAGGCTGCTCATAACTCCCTTCTTCTCCATATTAGACTTAGTTGTGACGGTAAACTCTTTCTTCTCCGCTACAACGTATTCTTTCTTTTCCGTAGAGACAGTTTTATCTTCCATATCGCTCTTGTCCATGGCATCATCATCGATTTTCTTTATTTCGCCCAGATCTATCAAGTTCATATTAATACCCCAGAAAAGAGAGTAGAGGCTATAGGCTTTATCAAACATCTCGGCGGCCACCTCTTTATTCCCCATCCCGAGCTGTTTGGTACCGACCTCCATCAGACGCTCTGATCCGGACAAAAGATGTTTAGAAATGCACCATACTTCTCCCTCCGGATCTTTGATGATTCTCTTCAAGAGGCTCTTTCTCATCTCACGTACTTCTTTGATAAGATCATAATATTCCGGTTTACCCAGCTTGGCACCGGTAAAAAAGAAATGCTCCTCTATAGAAATCAGATTCATGATAGCAATAGTCAAATCCTGATCCGAGGAGAGATCCATCTTGTCTTGTTTTTTCATATCGTCCACCTTCTTGATGAACTCTTCCAGATTTTTTATCGAATTGGTTTCGCTCATATTTTTGAAAGTTTACCTGATTAATAAATAGAAGAAGATACTGGATAAAACGAGTGGCAACACCGGAAATACGATTTTTTGAAAAGGGAAAAGTGCATGACCGTCGTTTTTCTCTTTTAGATAATAGTACCAGTTGGCCCCCATCCAGAAGCCCGCGCTTCCGACCACGATACCCAGGAATAATTTATCCGTCGCGCATTTACAGATGGTCTGAATAGGGTCGCTCATGAAGTTGGTAAAATAGAACGCCGACAGCACGAGGGCATAATATCCGACAATCGTCACTGGAACCTTTCCTTTGAAATTGATTTTCTTTTTCTCAAACCAATCCAGTGTCCAGGCGATGGCCGAGACAGTAAGTCCTCCTACCCAGAGCCCGGAGATACTGTCATCCACGCCCAGGTAACGGGATAGCCCGACACCACTTGAAACCACTATGGTACAGATGGGGCAAATCGCTTGCGCGACAGGAGCGCTCAGAAGCCCTAAACCCAAAAGAGGTAAAAATATTCTTGCCTTTTTCATACTATTTTTCATTTAGCTTCTCCTTAAGGAAATTGATTATTTGTTCTTCTCCCATATAGCATTGCTTACCAATGGTAAGCAGGGGCACACTCATATCCGCCCTAGCGATACCACAAGCCTCCTCTTTGGCCATAGCCTCATCGTGGTATCTGTCAATCTGTGTGGTTTCTTTGCGAAAGATTGACAGCTTCTCCTCAATCTTATTATCCAGCATATATTGCTTCACCACTTGGCAATGAGGACAGTTCTGCGAATAATAATAAGTAAGTTTATTTTCCCCCTCTGCCGGTAACGTCATCGCGGTTTCTGCGCCATTAGCGGATCTTTCATTTTCAGCCGCAGACTCTTCCTGCATCTTCACTTTGAAGAATTCGATAATATCTTCGTCCCCCTGATAACATTTCTCCCCGTCCCAAAGGAATGGCACTCCCAAATTTTTCTTTTCTATACCGCAAAGCTCCGCCCTAGCGAAAACTTCATCAGCATTATCCGGATTTTTATAGACTTCTTTCATAGAAAAGCCGATCTTATCCGCCACTTCATTGTCTGCCAAATATTTTTCTACGATTTTGCAATGTGGGCATTTGTAGCCGAAATAAAATACGATCGGACTGTCACTCACGATCACATCCACATTGGTATATTCAGCTTCCTCCTTCAGCTTAATAATCTCCGAAGTCGTAAAAAGTAAGGCCAAGAAAAAAAGAACTGTGGGTATTAGCACTTTTTTAGGCAATTTTATCATAAAACTGAGGTTAATTTTTAGTAAAAACAGGTACAACCATTATGACACGACCTTCCCTTTTTGTAAATACTGAGGGCAAAATACTTTTTTCTTCAACAAGTCCATTATAAAGGAAGTTATCTACTTTTGCAAAAAGAAAAAGCCGTTAAAAATCAGCTTATTCCCTAGACAAGGATAGTTATCTTCATGCTACGCGATTTCCGTATTTATCGCAGGGCTGCCGACATTGCAACATTACGTAACGTATCGCCTTCCGCTTGTGAAATCTGATAATCCTCATCGCCAAAAGTAAATGAAACATCATAAGAACCGGGACTATCGGAATTGCCCAATTCCACTCCGAATCTTGCCGTATTCAGTA
This sequence comes from Minisyncoccota bacterium, assembly GCA_028690055.1. Lineage (GTDB taxonomy): Bacteria > Patescibacteriota > Minisyncoccia > JAHIHE01 > JAGLIN01 > STD2-77. The sequence goes on from JAQVBZ010000003.1 coordinate 79,433, forward strand.
TTGAGCTCAAATCAACAACACCGCTCAGAAAGATGCTCCTTATCCGATGAAATAGTTTCTCTCTATAAAAGCTAGTCCTGTAAGTGTGTTTTTATCCGTTGCTATCCGCCTCGCTTCTTCCAATGTGAGCCATCGCGTTTCGTAAGTCTCCTCTGCCAACTTCTCCGGGTCGGGATTAAAACTATTCACATCAACATCAATGAAATGCCAGACATCATAGTGAAATTTGCAAAGCTGGTTGGGGTTCTCAATCGGCGTAATCGTCAGCAACTCCGGCTTCGGAATCACAAGAGTGTCCACGTCCAGCCCCCACTCCTCTCCGATTTCCCTTTCCACTGCCGCACGAAAAGTCTCCCCCGCATCCAGATGTCCGCCGTTAAAAAGCCATAGTCCCGCTTTTTTATGATGTCCGATAAAAACTTTCTTAGCCCTGGAATCTATCGCGACAAAATACACACAGAGATGCGTCGCCGGATTTTCGTCGCGTGTCACGCTACCCTCCGCAATTCTCTCCTTGTATTTCAATGCCGTCTCGCTGCCATCAGATAAAAGCTCGGCAATTTCACCCAATAAAGTTTCTTGCAAATTTTCCGACGTAACCTTTTTATTAATAAATAAATTTATCACTGTCATCATTACAAAACCTTATGCATCATCACCCAATCGGTCGAATCCTCAAAGCCGTTGCTTTCGTGAAAACCATATGCCGGCGCATCTTTTCTTCCCCATAAGATTACAGAGTGGATGTCGTTCTCTTTCAAATATTTTTCGGTCTGACCCATCAGAGCTTTGCCATATCCCTGCCCCTGCACCGCCGGATCCACTACGATTTCTTCGACGATCGCCTGTCCGCCCTCCACCCAAACCGAAAGACCGGTGAGAATGAACCCGACAATTTCTTCATCATTACCCTCCGCGACAAAACTGTGTCCGGCGCAATAATTGAATTTACTTTTTATGTACGACAAAGCGACGCCTGGCGTAAACTTTTCATTATAAGGAGGAAGGCTATAGTCCGCTTCCAAAATCTCAGCGCACCTCGGCATATCCTCCACATTCATTTTTCTAATGTTTAGCATAGATTCAAATTATTTAAAAACCATTATTCATCTATCATCATGAGGTACCCCCGAAGGACCCCGTCACAACAATTCCCCGCACCTTCTCACGAAATTCTTAACTCCGCGAAGTTTATCCTCGCGAAGCAGAAGCTGCATTCAGAATGACAAAACGATACCTCAAATAATATAGTCAGTAATCGACCACCAGACTTAGGTCTGGTGGCTTTGTATTCGCCGGCCATGCCGGCAGGGCGGCTGGTGATTATTTATTGATTATCTTGTCAAATAACGATGGCTGATCGATTTGGTTATGATGATG